>CAYPVZ010000046.1:0-13020 GCA_964414235.1 uncultured Rhodothermales bacterium
GCAGGATGCCGCGCTTCACCCAGCCGTTGGCGCGCCAGACGCCGTCCTCGCCCCGCTCCGCCGCGCGCACCTCGCCGGCTTCCAGCGCGGCGAGCAGCGCCTCGAACGCCTCGCGGGCGTCGTCGCCCGGCGCGTCGGCCTCGCAGGCGGTGTCGATGGCAGAGCGGAGCGTGTCGAGATCGGGCATGACGAGAGCGGAAAACGGGGGATGACGAGAGGGACCGAAAAACGGCCAGGAAAGGAACGACGCCAGACGGGCGGCCGCCGCCGCCCTGGCTCAGTAGGCGTCGACGAAGTGGAGCACGAAGGACAGCCGGCCGTCGCGCTCGCACGTCGCGACCATGACGCCCGTCGTGACCGCGTCGCCGATGCTCCGCCAGGGCACGCGGATCCAGCCGTGGTGCTGGTCGGGCTCGGCCGTGAAGGCGAACGCCTCGGGCCGCAGGCCGAGCGTCGCCGCCAGCGCCGCCTGCCCCTCTACCGGGTCCGGCGACGCCGGGTCGATGTGGACCACCCCGTCAGCGGCGCAGTCGTGGACGAGCGACCAGAGGCGGTCGGGGTCGTCGGTGCTGCGCGCCTCGGCGTAGCGGTCGAGGATGGTCGCGAGGTCGGTCGTGTACATCAGGCCGTCGGTCGGGTGCCAGCCTCCACGAGCGCCGCGTAGGCGGCCATCACGCGCTCGGCCCCGCTGGCGGTGAGCGGCGCCAGCGGCAGGCGAACCGCCGCCGACAGCCGGCCCTGCGCCGCCAGCACCGCCTTCACCGGGCCCGGGTTGGACTCGAAGAAGCTCGCGCGCATGGCGCCGAGCAGCGCGTAGTGCAGCCGCCGCGCGCCCGCCACGTCGTCCGCCAGCGCGCGGCGGATCATCTCGGCGATGGGCCCCGGCGCCGCATTCGCGATCACCGAGATCAGCCCGTCGCCGCCGAGGCAGACCGTCGGGAACGCGAGGTCGTCGTCGCCCGAGTACACCGCGACGCCCTCCGGCGCGTGCGCGATCACGTCCGAGATCTGCCGGAGGTCCGCGCTCGCCTCCTTGACGCCGACCACGCTCGGCACCTCCTCGACGATGCGGAGCGTGGTCTCGGCCGTCAGGTTCGAGCCCGTCCGCCCCGGCACGTTGTACAGAATGATCGGGCAGTCCGTCGCGTCCGCGATGGCCGCCACGTGCCCCACCACGCCGTCCGGCGTCGGCTTGTTGTAGTACGGCCCGACGACGAGGAGACCGTCCGCGCCCGCCGCGGCCGCCTCCTTCGAGAACGCCGCGCTCTGAGCCGTCGCGTTCGTGCCGGTCCCGATGACGACCGGCACGCGCCCCGCTGCCTGGTCCAGCGCCACATCGACGAGGTGGCGGCGCTCGGCGAGCGTCACCGTCGGGTTCTCCCCCGTCGTCCCGAGCACCACCAGCGCATCGACGCCCTCGAAGAGCCGCCCCTCGAAGAGACTGCCTCCGATCTGGAACTCGATCAGGTCGCGGAACGCGGCCTCGTCGATCTGGTCGTCGGCCGTGAACGGGGTGACGAGAGCCGGGGCGGTGCCCCGGAAAACGGGCTGGCGAGCGGGACCCATGGTGTGGAGGGACTGGAGAGCCTAGGGACTGGGGACCGACCCGGGAAGATCCACGAACGCCGCCAGCCCCGCGAATCGAACCGCTCAGCCCCCGGCCTGCAGCCCCTCGTCCAGCATGTCCTCCAGCGTGAAGAGCCCCTGCCGCCCGCACACCCACTCGGCCGCCCGGACCGCGCCGAGCGCGAACGCCCGCCGGCTCTTCGCCGTGTGCACGATCGCGATCTGGTCGACGTCGCTGTCGAGCGTCACCGTGTGCTCGCCGAGCACCCGTCCGACGCGCTGGCTGGTCACGTGGAGCGCGTCCGCATCGATGGCCCCGTGCTGCGTCTCCGTCTCGATCCGGGTTTTGCGACCCAGCCCGGCGAGCAGCTCCTCCGCCAGACGCAGCGCCGTGCCCGAGGGGCTGTCCAGCTTGCCCGTGTGGTGCGCCTCGTGGACCGCCACGTCGTACTCGTCGAGCCGGTCGAGCAGCGGGAGCAGCCCCTGGAGCGCACGCGAGACGAGCGCCAGCCCGAGCGAGAAGTTGGGCGCCCAGAGCAGCGCGCTCTGCCCCTCCTCGACCCACTGGCGGACCGTGTCGAGCGAGTCCGTCCACCCCGTCGTCCCGACGACGGCGTCGACGCCCCAGAAGTCGTAGCGGTGGATCTGGTCGAGCGCGACGTCGGGCACCTAGAAGTCGATGCACACGTCGGCGCCGTCGAGCGCCGAGGCGTCGCGGGCATCGAGGAGCGGGTTCGAGGCATCGAAGCGGGCGACGACGGCGTGGCCGCGCTCGGTGGCGACGGCCTCGACGGCCTGGCCCATCCGGCCGGTCCCGACGAGAGCGATACGCATGGATTCGGAGGAGGAGGTTCGGGGAGATCGGCAGATTGACCCCTCACGCCCCCACCGGGTTCGCCGCACTCCCCCGATGCCTCGCGCATTCGCCCTCGCCCTCGCCGCGCTCCTGCTCGTCTCCGGCTGCGACAGCGGCTCCTCGACCACGTCCGTCACCTACCGCGTCAACGCCTACGGCGAGTTCCCGGCCACCCGGGCCAGCCGGATCGAGTGGAACGACAGCGACGGCAACCGCCAGTCGCAAACCGACGTCGCGCTGCCGTGGACGCGGACCGTCGAGATCGAGAGCGGCGGGACGGCCCTCCTCAAGGCGACCTCGACCAGCGCGGTCGGCGCCGTCGGCATGCGTGTCAAGATCGCCACGGGTGACGAGGTGATCGCCGAGGATGAAGCCGACGGCTCTGCCAACGCGACCAGCACACTCGAGTTGAGCGTGTCGAACACCGTCGAGTAGCCCTACCGCATCGCCTCGGCCGCGCGCACGACGTCCGCCAGCACCACGGCCGCCGTCACGTCGGCGCTGGCGCCGGGGCCCTGGAAGAAGACCGGGTGGTCGCCCGTCCGCTCGGTGTGGACGACGACGGCGATCTCGGAGGCCCGGAGCGCCGCCAGCAGCGAGCCGGCCTCGGCCGCGACCGGCTCGACGGCGGCGCGGATCGCCCCGGCTGCGCCCAGCCGGGCGACGTACTGGAGCTCACGGTCCGGCGCCTCCACCAGCCGCTGACGCCACGCGTCGTCGGCCTCGGCGAGCCGCCGCCAGAACGTCGCGAGCGGGACCTCCTCGAGGCCCTCCGGCACGAGGCTCTCGACCGTCACGTCGGCCGCGTCCACCTCGACGCCGACCTCGCGGGCGAGCAGCGCCAGCTTGCGCGCCACGTCGCGCCCCGAGAGGTCGTCGCGAACGTCGGGCTCGGTGAGGCCAGCCTCACGCGCGGCGCGGACCGCATCCGAGAACGCCGCGCCGTCGCGCATCCGGTTCATGACGAACGAGAGCGTGCCCGACAGGACGCCCTCGATCTCCAGGATCCGGTCGCCCGTCCGCACGAGGTCACGAAGGCGCCCGACGATACCGAGCCCGGCACCGACCGACGCCTCGTAGAGGTACGGCGCCTCGCCCCGCCGCGAGGCTGCGCGCGCCTCCGCCCAGGCCTCGGCCGTGTTCGCCGTCGCCTCCTTGTTCGGCGTCACGACCGCGACGCCCGCCCGCAGCCAGTCGGCGTGCCGCGCGGCGACCTCGGCGCTCGGCGTCGCGTCGACCACCACCAGCCGTTCGAGGCGCGAGTCGAGGATGGTCTGCGTGAGCGCGTCGAGGTCGGACGTAGCGCCCTCGTCCATGCGGCCGGCAGCCGTCGCCGGGTCGAGGCCGGCGGGGTCCCAGAGCAGGCGACGACTGTCGGCGAGGCCGGCCAGCACGAGGTGGACGCCGAGGCCGAGCAGCCGGTCGTGCTGCGCGTCGAGGAGCGCGAGGAGCCGATGGCCGAGCGTCCCGGCGCCGACCACGACGACGTGAGCGCGGAGCCGCTGCATGGCGAACGCCTCGTGCAGCGCGCGCACGGCCTGCGGCGCGTCGGCGTCGGCGACGACGGCCGAGATCACGTGGTCGCCCCCGCCCTGCGCGACGGCGCGGACGTTGACGTGAGCCCGCGCCAGCGTCGCGAACGTACGGCCCGCCAGCCCGGCCGCCCCGTGCATCCCCGACCCGACGGCCGCCACGACAGCGCCCCCCGACTCGCACCGGACGCCGCGCACGTCGCCCCGCTCGATCTCGCGCGCCAGCGCCTTTTCGAGCACGGCCACGACCGCGCCCGCGTCCGACTGGCGGACCGCCAGCCCGACGCTGCCCTCCGACGACGCCTGCGCCACGAGGTAGACCGGGATGGCGGCCTCGGCGATCGGGTCGAAGATGCGCCGCATCAGGTCCGGCACCTCCAGCACCGACGCCCCGTCGACACGCACCAGCGCGGCGTCGCGGATGGCCGTCAGGGCCCGGATCGACGCCTCGGCCTCTTCGGCCGGTCCGATGACCGTGCCCGCGGCCTCAGGCCGCAGCGTGTTCTTGATGAGCAGCGGGATCCCCTTGCGCGCGAGCGGCCGCATCGTCCGGGGGTGCAGCACCTTGGCGCCGAAGTGCGCCAGCTCGGCAGCCTCTTCGTAGCTCAGGCGCGGCAGCGAGAACGCGTCCGGGACGACGCGAGGGTCGGCCGAGAGCACGCCGTCGACGTCGGTCCAGATGACGCACGCGTCGGCGTCGAGCGCGCCGGCCAGGATCGTGGCGGTGTAGTCGGAGCCCGACCGGCCGAGCGTCGTCGTCACGCCGTCCTCGGTCGAGGCCACGAAGCCCGTCACAACGGCGACGGCATCCTCGGGGACTTCCGCCAGCGCCGCGCGCACGAGCCGTCCCGTCGTCTCGAAGTCGACCGCGGCCTCGCCGAAGGCGTCGTCGGTGCGGATGAAGGCCGTCGCGTCCAGGGCGACCGCGTCGTGCCCAGCCGACCGGAAGGCGGCGGCGACCAGCGGCACCGAGGCCCGCTCGCCGGCCGAGACGATGGCGTCGCGGAAGCGGGCGTCGCACTGGCGCAGGAGGTAGACGCCGTAGAGCAGCTCGCCGACCTCGGTAAAGAGCGCGTCGAGCTGACGGCGGAGCCCCTCCCGCTCGGCCTCGGCGGCGAGATCGAGGAGGGCAGCCTCGTGGCGCTGGCGGATCTCGGCCAGGATCGCCCGGTGCTGGCCCGTCCGCTCGACCGCGGCCTCGACGGCCGCCAGCAGCCGGTCCGTGACGCCCCCGAAGGCGGACGAGACGACGACGCGGCGGTGTGTCGTCGGCGCCTGGAGCGCGAGGTCGACGACGCGGCGGACGCGCTCGGGCGTCCCCACGGAGGTGCCGCCGAACTTGGCGACGTGGGATGGGCGGTCGGACACGGGCGGAGCGGCAGACGCCGGAAGCTAGACGGGACCCGCACCGCCGGCATGGGTCGTCCACCCGCCGCGGCGTCTTCGCGGCCGCTCCATTGACCGGCCGTCGGAGGCCCGGCTATCTTGGCGGCGCTTCGGGGCTATAGCTCAGTTGGTAGAGCGCCTCAATGGCATTGAGGAGGTCAGCGGTTCGAATCCGCTTAGCTCCACGCCCCCGAAACCGGCCTCCGCACCTCGCGAGGGCCGGTTTTTTCGTTTCGGGCTGCGCCTTCCTGAATGGACGACTCCCTCCCTCTCGGACGAGCCCTCCGCTCGCAACCCGACACGCGGGTCCTCCTCGCCGCACTCCAAACCGGTCCGGACGCCGACTTGCTCGCCGAAGTCGAACGCGCCAACGCCGCAGGGGTGGAGTGGAACCAGGTCCTCGAGCTGGCACGCGCGCACCGCGTGCTTCCGCAGCTCCTTCGCACCCTGGGCCCGCTCCCAACCACCCCCACCTCCGTCCGGGCCGACCTGCTGAACGGCGCGCTGCGCAACGCCCGCCGCCAGTCCCGGCTGGCGAGCGCCCTCGACGATGTACTTGCTACTCTGCGCGAGCGTGACATCCCTGCCCTGGCGCTCAAGGGTCCGTCGCTCAGCCTGTGGCTCTACGGCGACGCCCATCAGCGCATGAGCCGCGATCTCGACGTGTTGATCGCCCCCGAGTTTGTGTACGAGGCCGTGGGAGCTGTCGTCGCAGCCGGTTTCGAGGCGGCAGTGCCGGGAATGAGGCGACTCTCCCCCCAGGAGGCCGCCGTCGTGGTGCGCGACTTCGTCCTGAAGGACGTCTCTTACTTCCACCCCGGCCTGCGAATCGCCCTGGAGCTTCACTGGCGTCCGTACCGCCTCCCTGGCCTCTCGCGTCTGAGCCAGGCGCTCCAGGCCGGCCTGACCACTCACGTGTCGGAAGACGGCCGGTGGGCCTTCGCCGACGACGCGGCCCGCGCGGCCTACGTGCTCGCCCACGGCGCTGCTCACGGCTACCGGCGCCTTGGCTGGCTCGTGGACGCCGCCCGCCTCGCCGAGCGGATCGCGACCGACACGTGGGGGGAGGTGCTGGCGCTCGCCTCGGAGGACGGCGCCGAGCCCTTCGTTCTCCTGGGGCCGTTTCTCGCCGAGCGCCTCTTCGGAACCGTCTTCCCGGATCCCGTCCGTGAGCGCCTCCAGCAGCGCGAGCGTCGCCTGGCTCGGCTCGCCCTTCGCTGCAGCATGACCTCCCCCCAGCGAGACGAGATGTCCCCCGACTTGCTTCGGTTGTCGATGGCGCTCTTCGACAGCCCCCCGGATCGGGTGCGGGTGGCCTGGGAGTACCTCACTGCCCCCGCCGAAGGAGAGCTGCCCGCGGCGAACCTACGAGAGACCCCGACCGCTCGACTCCTTCGACGCATGGCACGACCGCGCCGACTGGCAAGCCGTCTCCTTCGCCTCCAACGTACTCCCGGCCACACGCGGGAGAATCACATGCGGCCCGGCAAGAGCCGAGGGTAACCGTTAGATTGCACTATGGTTACCGATGCACCCCTCCCCCCCGTAGTCAAGCCAGACGCGGTGCGTCCGCTTGGCCCCGTCGACGCCGCCCCCCTGCGCGCCCTCATCGACCGGTTCTCTGAGCGGATGTGGAACGTGGAAGACTCCCGCAAGGAGAATGACTTCTTCTGCTTCCACCATACCCGCCACGTCGTCCTCCGCTTCACGCGCGGCAACCGCGACCCGCGTGACAACTATGCCAGTCCGGCGTGGGACGTCTTCTCGCCCATCCTGCTCCCCATCATGGAGCAGGTCATCGAGCCGTATGGGTTCCGGGCCCCCGCTTTTCCCAAGGCGATGTTTGCCCGGCTCGAAGCGGGCCAGGCGATCGACCGCCATGTGGACGGAGCGGGCTCCAACCTCGTGACGCACAAGATCCACATCCCAGTCTACACCAACCCGGACGCGGTCTTCGCCGTCAACGACGAGCCGTACCACCTCGAAGCGGGGCAGGCCTACGAGGTCAATAACATCGCCCCGCACGCGGCGGTGAACCGGGGCACGGAGGACCGCATCCACTTCATCTTCGAGGTCTACGAGACCGACCAGTAGCGGCCGCGATGTCCCGCGCCTGCCTCGCCACGGTCTCCTCGGACGGGTTCGTCCCGGGCACCCTCACCCTCCTCCACTCCTTTCTGGCCCACCACCCGGGCTGGGATGGCGACCTCGTCGTGCTCCACGACGACGGTCTGGGAGAGGCCGGGCGTGCCCGACTGGCGGCGCTCTCGGAGCACGTTCGCTTTGTGACGGCGTCCGGCGCCATGGGAGAGGCGCTCGGATGCCTGATGGCCGAACGGCCGGATCTGCTCGGCTGGCGCGCCCGCTTCCTGTCGCTGGAGGCCTTCCGCCTCGATGCCGACCGCGTCCTCTTCATCGACAGCGACGCCCTCGTGCGGGCCCCGTTGGACGACCTCTTCGAGCGGGACGAGCCCTTCCTCGCCGCCGGCGACGGGCCAACCTACTGGGGCGGCGGGCGCGACCGACAGACCTACGCCCGCCTTACACCCGCCCAACTGACGCCGGACGCCGTCCGCGGCACGTTCAACGCAGGCCTGATGGCCTTCGCACCGGCCGCGCTCGGCGCCGACACGCACCGCCAACTCCTCGACCGGCTGGATCCGTCGGCCTGGGGACGGGACGTCGAGATGCCGAAGCTGGCGGACCAGCGCGTCCTCAACCAGCATCTCGAAGGACGGGTCGTCCTGCTTCCAGCCACCGACAACTACTTGCTCGCCCACCGCGCCGCCATCACAAAGACGACTGGCACCGCGCTGGACGACGCCCGCGTGCTCCACTTCAACGGCCGCTGGAAACCATGGGAGCTCGACCGTCTGCCCGACCAGGCCACCCGTGACCCGCTCACGCACCGGACCTGGCAGATCTGGCTGGACGCCTACTTCGAGGCGACGCGCTACCTCCTGGCCCGCTCGGCGCTCCGTGCCGCCGCCCATGCCTGACGTCGCGCCGGCCCCCATCGCCCGCGGGGCGCTCCACGACCTGGAGCGGCTCGTCCGGACGCACTTGTTCGTGATCGCCCCGAACAACAGCGGGTCGACGTTTCTCAGCTCCGTGCTCGCGCGCTCGCGCCACGTGTGGTCGCTGAAGCGCGAGGGCCAGCACACGTTCGGCTTCTCCGGACCCGCGACGCGAGGGACGGAGGTTCCGCTCGTGTGGGCGTCGGAGCCGCGCTGGATCGCCCACTTCTCGGACCCCGGCGCGTACGACTGGACGGCCTCACGACGTGCGTGGTACTTCCAGGCGAGGGCACACTCGCCCGAGGCCAAGGTGTTCGTAACGAAGGCACCTCCGTTCCTCCTCGTCGTCGACCAGTTGGCTGCGGCGTTCCGCGACGCGCGGTTCCTGTTTATGGTGCGCGACCCGTACGCGACAGCCGAGGGCATCGTCCGCCGACGTGCCGCGCTTCCCGGCGCCGACCGCCAGGAGGTCCTTCGGCGAGCGGCTCGCCACCTCGTCGTTTGCTTCGAGCGCCAGGCGGCCAACATCGCTCGCTACGCCGATGACGATCGCGGCATCGCCTTCACCTATGAAGCCCTCTGCGCGGAGACGCCCCATGTGGAGGCCGCCGTGCGCACCCTGGTACCGGCGCTCGACGACCTTGACCTCGACCAGCGCGTCGCCGTGAAGGGCGCCTACGATGAGCCCCTTCGCGACATGAATGCTGACCAGATCGCTCGGCTCTCGGCAGACGATGTCCGCATGCTCAACGAAGTTTTTGAACCCAACGCGAGTGCCTTCGCCGCCTTCGGATACAATCTCCTCACCCCCTAACCCCGCGACCGAGATGAACCCCGTCCTCTCCGTCCCGCCCCCCCGCTCGCTCGACAAGCGGCTGGTTCTCGCCGGCCTTCTCCTGGCGGCGCTCGCCATCGCCTTCTGGACGGGCTCGCGCTACCCCGCGCTCAACGACAAAGCGGCGATGGGCGCCGAGACGCCGACGACCGGCATCGCCTTCAACGAGGTCGTCGCGATGCCGGAGGACGCGTCAGTCTGGACGGAGATGGGTGTAAACGCGATCAACTGGGCGTATACGAACAAGCAGGGGATGACATTCGGCCTGCTCTTCGCCGCGGTCGTCCTGATGGTGCTCCCGCTGCTCACCCGGATCCAGTACCGCAGCCGCTGGGCCAACACCGCGCTCGGCGTCGCGATGGGGACGCCGCTGGGAGTGTGCGTCAACTGCGCCACGCCGATCGCCCAGGGCATCCACGCGGCCGGCGCCCGGGCAGAGACGACCCTGGCTACACTGTTCAGCTCGCCCACGATGAACGTCGTCGTCCTGACGATGACACTCGCGCTGTTCCCCGCCTACGTCGCCGGGATCAAGATCGGGCTGACGCTGGCCTTCATCCTCATCGGCCTCCCCCTTCTCCTGGGCTGGCTGCCGTCGCCTGGCCTCTCGGCGAGTGACCAGGCAACGGTGCTCGACGAAGGCCTCACCTCGGACGCCCTGCTTCCCGACGAGCCCGCGATGCCGCAGGAGCCGCCGCCCACGACGTGGCTCGGCGCCGTCGTCTGGCTCGTGACGTCGTTCGTCAAGAGTCTCTGGTACATCGTCCGAACGACGCTGCCCCTCATGCTGCTGGCAGGCGTGCTCGGCGCCGTCGCCATCACGCTGCTGCCGTGGGAGCACATCGTGGACATGCTCCCGGTCGGGGGGCCGGTCACGACCCTCATCGCTATGAGCGGGCTCGCCATCGTCGGCACGTTCCTGCCCGTCCCCATCGCGTTCGACGTGATCCTGTGCGCGGTGCTGTGGGGAGCCGGTGTGCCCCGAGGGTACGTGGTGGTCCTGCTGGTCACGCTCGGCGTGTTCAGCGTGTACCCCTTCATGGTCCTCTGGCGCGAGATGTCGCGCGCCATCGCGATCGCGCTGTTCCTCGCCGTCGCCGGCCTCGGCGTGGCGTCCGGCGCGCTGGCGCACGTCGTCGGCAACTGGGACGATGCGCGGCAGCAGCATCTCCTGTTCTCGGAGCTGCTGCCCGAGGCGAGCGACCGGAAGCCGTCGTCCTTCCCCACCGTCGCCGTCGCGGCCGATTCTCTGATGCCGCAGTTGGAGACAGAGGCCTGGGCCGCGCCCCTTCCCATCTCCGCCGATGCACCGGCCGGCGTCACGGTCGCCCGGCGCGCGTTCCAGCCCACCGGCCGCCCCGGCTCCGGCTTCACGAAGATCGACGGCGCTCAACTCGGGTTGGAGGAATCGGTCAGCTTCTCGGTCTATCGGATGCTTCTCGGCATCGCCGAGAACCGGGGCATCGCCTCAGGCGACGTCCACAATGACGGGTGGCCGGACCTCGTCACGACCTCGGAGGCCGGCGTCGCGCTCTACGCCAACCTGCACGGCGAGCGCTTCGTCCGCCAGCAGGTCGAGGTCCCTCTGTTCGACTCCCTCTACGTCACGCGGGCGGCGCTGGTCGACGTGACGGGCGACGGCTGGCTCGATCTCTACGTGTCGGCATTCAATGGCGGCACGTACCTCGTCGTGAACCAGGGGGGCCGGTTCGAAGACTCCGGCCTCGTGCGCCTGCCGAACCGGGAGGGCGTGATCCACGCTGCGTCCGCAGCCTTCGGCGACATCGACCGGGACGGCGACCTCGACGTCCTCCTGGGCAACGAGGCCGGGAGCAACCAGGGCGTCCACCAGGGCCTGGTCGTCGGGAGAAACGTGCTCTTGATCAACGACCCCGACGGATTCACGCCGCGCGCCCTCCCCGGCCTCGATGGCGAAACGCTCACGCTCCTGCTCTCGGACCTTGACCGCGACGGCGATCTCGACCTGTACGCAGGCAACGACTTCGGACCGGCCGATGTGCTCGCCTTCGGAGACGGCCAGGGCGGATTCGACGAGGTCCATCGGTCCGATGAGGTTCTGCCGTACAGCGGCTACACCACCATGAGCCTCTCCGCGGCCGACATCGACAACGACCTCGTGCCGGAGATCTACCTCGCTCAGGTCGCCAGAGAGGATCACCACTTCGTTCCGATCCCGGAGTACTGCGAAGCCTACGATCGCCCCCAGGACCAGAGCACCTGCGCCGAGGCGATGACGGCCCAGCGCATCACCCACGACACATTCCGGCGTGGCGACCTCCGTGGCTGCCTGACGCTTTCCGCCGGCTACTGGCGGGGCACCTGCGCCCTCCGAACGGCTTACTCCATGGCCGCATATGGTCCGGAGGTCTACTCTGGCCTCTGTGACTCCCTGGGAGAGCGGTGGCCCGGGCTCGGGCGGCACTGCCTCCAGCAGAAGTCGGGGGCCATCGATCCCGTCAGCCCCGAGGTCAGCCAGGAGGTACTCAAGACCCATCCGAAGGCCAACCTCTTCTTCCGCCGTGGCGAGGACGGACGCTACACGGACCTCGCCTCGGCGATGGGCATTGCGGACGGGGGTTGGAGTTGGAACGCCGCGTTCGCCGACGTCGACAACGACACGTGGCAGGACCTCTTCCTCGTGAACGGCTTCCTCTTCAACAAGGCGACCGACCGCAACCGGCTCTTCCACAACGACCAGGGCGCCGGCTTCAGCGACGTCAGCGAGTCCTCCGGCCTCGGCACCATCACCGATGCCTCCGCCTCGACGTTCGTCGACTACGACCGCGACGGCGACCTCGACGTCATCGTCCCGACGGCGCTCGGGCCGATCCTCGTCTACCGCAACGACGTCAACGACGGCCAGTCGATCCGTGTCTCCCTTCGGGACGGCAAGGGCAATCCGTTCGGCATCGGGAGCCAGATCATCGTCCACTACGGACCGAACGGCGACCTCCACCAGTTCCGCGAGGTCCGCGCCAGCGGCGGCTTCGCGTCCTACGACGAGCCGGCCGTCCACTTCGGCCTCGGCGACCACGACGCCGTCGACCGGATCGAGGTCGTGTGGTCGACGGGCGAGCGGAGTGAGATCCGGGGCAACTTCCGCGCGGGCGCCGAGTACGTGATCTCCCGGGAGTAGCCGGCTACGCGTCGACTGAAACGAGACCCTGTGCTTCCAGCTCACCGAGCAGGCGCAGGGTCTCGGCCTCGCAGGTCGGCCGGTCCACGTCGTAGACCGCCAGGAGCCGCTCGACGAGCGCCGAGGGCGTCGTCGGGCCCGACTCAGAGAGCTCCTGCCACAACGTGGCCGCGACGGGCGACAGCGTGTAGTACGAACCGCCGCCAAGGTCGAGCAGCGTCAGCTGGCCGTCGGCCTCGTGGCTGGTGAGGCCGTCGCGGCGGACGGAGAGTCGGGTGTCGAGGGCGAGGACAGACATGAACGGGTGCTCAGGCGGAGTCGGAGACGATCTGGAGGACACCTTCACGTACGAGTCGCTTCGCCAGATCCACGGCGCCAGCCTCGTCCAGCGGCCCCGCCAGCGCGGCGACGGCGACGGGCTCGCCACGGAGGGCCCGTTCGAGCGTCGGCGCGAGGAAGCCGGGAAAGCGGAGGGAGCGGCCGTGGTGGCGGAGGGTCGCCATCCCTCCCTCCGATGTCAGATCGAAGAGAAGGGCGGGGCGGCGCTGGACATGCGTCTCGGCACCGAGGGCCTGGATGCGGAGGACATCGATGAGGCGCCCGCCCACGCGGGGCGAGACGTCCTCGTCGAGCTGGCGGCCGACGCGCTCGCGCAGCCGGGCGATGCCCTC
>CAYPVZ010000047.1:0-12645 GCA_964414235.1 uncultured Rhodothermales bacterium
GTCGAAGTCGTCGACCTGCCCGGGACGTACAGCCTCAACCCGAAGTCGATCGACGAGCGCGTGGCCTTCGACGCGCTCGTGGGCCGGATCGACGGCGAGCGCGCGCCTGACGTCGTCGTCTGCGTCGTCGACGCGACGAACCTGGAGCGCAACCTCTACCTCGTCACCCAGATCCTCGATCTCGGCATCCCGACCGTCGTCGCGCTCAACATGACCGACGCGGCGGACGAGGCCGGCATCGCCGTCGACGCCGCCGCGCTGGCGGCGAAGCTGGGCGTGCCCGTCGTCGAGACCGCGGCCCGCATCGGCGACGGCATCGACGCGCTCCGGCGGGCCGTGCTCGACCCGCCGCCGCCGGCCGAGGGCGTCGACTGGGCCGTGATGCCGGCGCTGGCGGCCGTGCTCGACCCGCTCGAAGACGAACTGCCGAGCGAACTGAGCCACGCCCGGCGCCGCTTCGAGGCGCTCGGCGCGCTCACGTCCGACCCGCTCCTGAAGCCGTGGGAGGCGCGCGACCCGGCCTTCCACCAGGCTGTGCTCGACGCACGAGCCGAGCTGGAGGCCCGGCCGGTGCCGTACAAGATGGCCGAGATGACCGGCCGCTACGGCTGGATCAGCCCGGTCGCCGCCGCCGTCGTCCGCCAGTCCGCCACGGCCGGCGAGCCGACGCGCTCGGACAAGATCGACGCGGTCGTCACGCACAAGATCTGGGGGCCGCTGATCTTCGGGGGCGTCCTGCTGCTCATCTTCCAGGCCGTCTTCTCGTGGGCCGTCCCGGCGATGGACGGCATCGAGTGGCTGGTTGGCGCCGCGGGCGACGGGCTCCGCACGATCCTGCCGGACGGCATGGTCGAGGACGTCCTCGTCGAGGGCGCGCTGACGGGCGTGGGCAACGTGCTCGTCTTCCTGCCCCAGATCCTGCTGCTGTTCTTCTTCCTGGGAATCATGGAGGACACGGGCTACATGGCCCGGACGGCCTTCATCATGGACCGGGCGATGCGGCGCGTCGGCCTCAGCGGCGCCTCCGTCGTGCCGATGCTCTCGGCCTACGCCTGCGCCATCCCCGGCATCATGGCCGCGCGGACGCTGGCGGACGAGCGCGACCGGATCATCACGATCATGGTGGTCCCGCTCCAGGGCTGCTCGGCGCGGCTGCCGGTCTACGTCCTGTTCATCGCCGCCTTCATCCCGGCCGGCTCGCTCTTCGGCATCATCGGCTACCAGGGGCTGGCGATGACGTCGCTTTACGTGCTCGGCACCGTGATGGCGTTCGTCGCGGCCTGGGTGCTGCGGCGGTTCGTGTTCAAGGGCGAGGGCTCGGGCTTCGTGATGGAGCTCCCGCCGTACCGGCTCCCGCAGCCGAAGTACCTCTGGCGACGGATGTGGGATCGCGCCAAGGTGTTCATGGTGCGGGCCGGCAAGATCATCTTCGGGCTGAGTATCGTGCTCTGGTTCCTCGCCAGCTACCCGAAGGTGGACCTCCCGCCGGAGTTGGCGGCGCGCGCCGCAGCCGCCCAGGCTGAGACGGCCGAGCGGTTCGTCCAGGTGGAGCCCGAGGCAAAGGCCGAACTGGGCGACACCGAGGCCGAGTCGGTCCGGAGCGCCGCCGAGGCGGCCGATGCGGACGACATCTCGGCCGGGTCGGTGGAGGCGGAGATCGCGGGCTACCAGGTCCGGCACAGCTTCATCGGTCGGTTCGGGCGGGCGCTGGAGCCCATCATGCGCCCCCTCGGGTTCGACTGGAAGATCTCGGCTGGCATCGTCGCCAGCTTCGCCGCGCGTGAGGTGATCGTCTCCGCCCTGGCGACGATCTACAGCGCCGGCGCGGACGCGAATGAAGAGAGCCTCGCCCTCCGCGATGCCATCAAGGCCGACACGTACCCCGACGGAACGAAGGTCTTCACGCCGCTCGTGGCCGTCAGCCTGATGGTGTTCTTCGTGTTCGCGCTCCAGTGCATGAGTACGCTCGCCATCGCGCGGCGCGAACTGAACTCGTGGGCGTGGCCGGCCGCAATGTGGGGCTACATGTTCGTCCTGGCCTACGTGTTCTCGTTCGCGATCTACCAGGGGGGGAAATTGTTGGGTCTTGGGTGAACCCCGACTCCGGTAGGCGCTACACTGGCGGTGTCCATCCGGTCGTCCGATGCGCTTCGCCGTCCTCTGTCTCGCTGTCGCCGCCAGCGGCGTAGCCTCCTCCCAGACGACTTACCACGTCGAGCCGGGTGGGAACGATGGGAACCCGGGCACACAGGCCCAGCCATGGCAGACGATCTCTCGCGCAGCCGGCGGCTCAGAGGTGGGGGCCGGCGACATCGTGATCGTCCACGAGGGGACGTATCATGAACGTGTCCGGATCGAGAGATCGGGGGCGGCGGGCCACCCCGTTGTCTTCCGCGAGGCCTCGGGCGAGACCGCTGTGATCGATGGGACTGGCCTGGAGCCCAACTATGAGGGGCTTGTCACGATCGTTGACCAGTCTCACGTCGTCGTTGAAGGGTTCGAGATTCGGAACTTTGCGACGCAGCTCGACGACGTGGAGGCCATCGGGATCTACGTAGCGGGCGCGTCGAAGGGGATCACCGTTCGGGGAAACACAATCCACGACATCGTTGCGGACGCCCCCGACATCGAACGCTCGAACGCTCTGGGGATCCTGGTCTGGGGAACGGAAAGCGAGCCCATCCGTGATCTTCTGATCGAGGATAACGAACTCTATGACCTGACCCTGGGAAACAGCGAGGCGCTGACGGTGAAGTGCAACGTGGACGGGTTTCGGGTGATCCGCAACTACGTCCACGACGTCGACAACATCGGGATCGACATCGTTGGGAACGAGGACTGCGAGGTTCCGGCTCGGAATGGGGTTGTCCGCGGGAATCACATCGAGCGTGCCTCCTCATGTCTCCCGTCGCGCCCGAACCCTGCCTACTCCGGCTGTGCGTCGGGAGGCATCTACGTGGACGGCGGCGCAGATGTAACCATCGAGCAGAATATCGTGGAGGAGGCCGACCTCGGAATCGAACTCGGCGCCGAGAATACGGAAGGCCAGCCGACGCGCCGCGTCCTCGTGCGTAACAACGTGGTTCGAGGAGGGAAGCTCGGAGGGATCGGGATTGGAACAGACCCATCAGCTGGAGCCTCTGGGGCCGAAGATTGCATCGTCGTCGGGAACACGGTCGTCGGCACGACGGGAGATGGGGCGCTCTACATCCAGGAGAAGGTGACGGGCACGGTCGTCGCCAACAACATCTTCTTCCCGGCGGCAGGCGTCGCGGTTGTGGCCAAGGGCACGAGTCCTTCCCAGATCACCTTCTCGCACAACCTCTACTTCGATCCAGATGGCCGCGTGGAGTGGGAGTGGGAGAACCACACCTACACCTCCCTCTCCGCATGGGAGTCCTCCACTGGCGAAGAAGGTGCCGTCTCAGCCGACCCCCGATTCGTAGCCGCGACCTCGGTGCCGGACAGACTCCACCTTCAGGCAGAGTCACCCGCAATCGACGCTGGAGACCCTTCTCCCTGCAGTGCCCCTTGCATCGGAACGGTGGACGCTGATGGCCAGAGCCGGGTCTTTAATGGAATCGTCGACATCGGTGCCTACGAGTTCTCGGGTCCGACGGCCATTAGTGAACCTTCCTACCGTGGGCGATCTGTCGTACTGAGTCCCAGATCAGCGCTGCCGACCTCCGGAGGCGTGACGGTCAGCCTCTACGTGGTCAGCCCTCAGGACGTCCAGGTCGACGTGGTCGACGCGCTCGGCCGCCGCGTGGCGCTGCTCTTTGAGGGATGGCAGAGTGGGACGCGGGAGATCCGTTGGGATGGGGGTGCGGCGGGGGTGTACTGGCTTCGGGCCTCGGGGAACCACGAGTCCACGGTCCTGCCCGTAACCGTCGTACGGTAGCACCCCCATCGCTGGCGGCGCCAGCGCGGCGGAGCTGTAGGCATGTCGCTCCGTATCTCGTCCCATCGGTCACATGCCTGCAGCCGCCGCTCGTAGGCTGACCCTGGGTCTGGAGGACGACTTCGCGTGGGAAGAGGCGCAGATCGAGCGCCCACGAGTTCCACGTCGGAGAGGGCTTCCCCATGCCCGGAGTCACCGCCGCTCACGTCGAGCGGGTCGTTGCTCTCAGCGCCTTCCGGTTCGTCGCGCTCCGTGGCACAGGCCTCGCTCTCCGCTCGGAGGTCATGTGCGTCCAGGTGAACGAGGGCGAGTTCGTCTACCCCGACCTCTCGGTCCCGTGCAGTCCGGGCACGTTTCGGCTCCCGCGTCGCACGAGCCTGCGCGATCCGGTCTTGGTTGTCGAAGGCTCTCGCCCACGGCGCGGGCGTACGACCTCGGTGGGAAGTGATGCCATCCCTGGAGGAGGCGCTGGTCGTCGACGACCTGTATCGGGGTGTGCTGGACCGTGGCGACTGGGGGGCGTCGCTAGTGCGGGGAGGTCGACGCCGGAAGCGGTTGCATGAAGGGGGAGAGCGTGGCGTACCTTGGCTACGTAACCGGTAAAGCGATGAGCGCTCCCCGCGTCCTCCAGGTCCACCTCGGCGACAACGTCGCCGTCGCCGTCGCGCCGCTGGCGGCGGGCGAGCACGTCGCAGTCGGCGGGCACGAGGTTGAGGTTCGCGACGACGTGCCGGTGGGGCACAAGCTGGCGCTGCGCGACCTGGGCGCGGGCGAGGCCGTCGTCAAGTACGGCGCCGAGCTGGGGCGGACGACCGAGCCGGTCCCGGCCGGGCGCTGGATTCACTCGCACAACCTCAAGACGGCCCTCGGCGACCTGCATTCGTACGAATACCACCCGGTCGAGAAGGCGCCGCCAGCGAAGCGGGGCGAGATGCCGACGTTCCAGGGGTACCGCCGGGCGAACGGGCGCGTCGGGACGCGCAACGAGATCTGGGTCGTCAACACGGTCGCGTGCGTGAACCGGGCGGCCGAGCGGATCGCGCGCGCGGCGGACGCCCAGTTTCAGGGCCGCGTCGACGGCGTCCACTCGTTCTCCCACCCGTACGGCTGCAGCCAGCTCGGCGACGACCTCGGCTACACGCGCCGCGTGCTGGCGGGCCTGATCCGCCACCCCAACGCCGGCGGCGTCCTAGTCCTCGGCCTCGGTTGCGAGAACAACCGCCTCGACGCTCTCCTCGAACAGGCCGGCGACGTGGACCGGAGCCGGATCCGCTACCTCACGTCCCAGCTCGTCGGCGACGAGGTCGAAGAGGGGCTGGCGATGGTGGAGGAATTAGTCACGATCGCCGAGCAGGATGAACGCGGGGCGTGTCCGGTCTCGGACCTCGTGCTCGGCGTGAAGTGCGGCGGCTCGGACGCGTTCTCGGGCATCACCGCGAACCCGCTCGTCGGGCGTATCGCGGACCGGCTGACGGACCTGGGCGGGACGGTCCTCCAGACCGAGGTGCCTGAGATGTTCGGCGCCGAGCAGCAGATCATGAACCGCGCCGCCAGCCGCGAGGTCTTCGAGCAGACGGTCGAACTGATCAACCGGTTCAAGCAGTACTTCATCGACCATGACCAGCCGATCTACGAGAACCCCTCGCCCGGCAACAAGGACGGCGGGCTGACGACGCTCGAAGAGAAGTCGCTCGGCGCGACGCAGAAGGGAGGGACGGCGACGGTCACCGGCGTGCTCGACTACGGCGAGCCGGTCCGCGAGGCGGGCCTCAACCTGATCTACGCGCCCGGCAACGACGGCGTCTCGGTGACGGCCGAGGTCGTGGCCGGCGCCACCGTCGTCCTCTTCACGACGGGCCGCGGCACGCCGCTCGGCTTCCCGGTCCCGACGCTCAAGATCGCGACCAACTCCGACATCGCCGCGCGCAAGCCGCACTGGATCGACTTCGATGCCGGCCGGCTCCTCGACGGCTCGGCCTCGATGGATGCGCTGGCGGACGACCTCTTCGAGACCATCCGCGAGACCGCCAGCGGCGATCGCCGGGCACGGAACGAAGAGAACGACTATCGTGAGATCGCCATCTGGAAGGACGGCGTGACGCTCTGATTTCGATGCACCCATCCCTCTCGCTCGTGCTGGCTCGGAAGCGCTTCGCATCGGTCGTGTTCGCGCTGGCGGCGCTCGTCGCCAGCGGCTGCGGCGGCCGTCAGGACGTGACGGTCATCAAGCTGGGCCACGCGCTCGACACCGAGCACCCGGTCCACGAGGCCATGGCGTTCATGGCGGAGCGCCTCGACTCGCTCTCGGGCGGGACGATGCAGGTCGACATCTACCCGAGCCAGCAACTCGGCTCGGAGCGCGAGATGCTGGAGCTGCTCCAGATCGGCTCCCTGGGCATGACGAAGGTGTCGTCGAGCGTGCTGGAGAACTTCGCGCCGGCCTACCAGGTGCTCAGCCTCCCGTTCATCTTCCGCGACGACGCCCACCGGTTCGCCGTCCTCGACGGGCCGATCGGCCGCGAGCTGCTGGCGGCGCCCGAGCCGTTCCGCCTCCGCGGCCTCGCCTTCTACGACGCCGGCAGCCGGAGCTTCTACACCGTCAACCGGCCCGTGCGGACGCCGGCCGACCTGCGGGGCGAGAAGATCCGCGTGCAGGAGAGCGCGACGGCCATGGACATGGTCCGCGCCCTCGGCGGCAGCCCGACGCCGATCTCCTGGGGCGAGCTCTACACGGCGCTCCAGCAGGGCGTGGTCGACGGAGCCGAGAACAACCCGCCGAGCTTCTACCTCTCGCGCCACTACGAGGTCGCCAAGTACTACGTGCTCAACGAGCACACGGCCGTCCCGGACGTGCTCGTGGTCGGGACGACGCTGTGGGACCGGCTCACCCCGCAGCAGCAGCGCTGGCTCCAGGACGCGGCTGACGCCTCGGCGGAGGTCGAAAAGCGACTCTGGCGCGAGTCGACGCAGGAGGCGCTGGCGGCCGTCCGCGAGGCCGGCGTCGAGGTCATCACGGACGTCGACAAGGCGCCGTTCGCCGCGGCCGTCGAGGAGATGACGGCGCGCTACGCCCGTGATCCCGAACTGGCGAGGCTCCTCGACGCCATCCGCTCCACGCCGGCGCCCTCCGCCAGCTCGGACACGACCTCCACGACGCCCGATGCGTAGCGACCCCTCCGTGCTGGCGCCCGAGATGCGGCGCCACCCGCTCTACCGCACCAAGGCGGTGCTCGACACCGCGCTCGGCTGGTTCCTCGTCGTGCTGATGGGGCTGGCCGTCGTCAACGTGCTCTGGCAGGTCACGACGCGGTTCGTGCTCGGCAACCCGAGCTCGTTCACCGACGAACTGGCGCGGTACCTCCTCATCTGGGTCGGCCTTTTCGGCGCGGCCTACGCGACGGGCAAGCGGGCCCACCTCGCCATCGACCTGCTGCGGATGAAGCTGATCGGGCCGGCGGTCCACTGGCACGGCATCTTCACCAGCACCGTCGTCGGGCTCTTCGCGCTGTTCGTGATGGTGGTCGGCGGGCTGCGGCTGGTGTCGCTCTCGTTCCTGCTCGGGCAGACGTCGGCCGCGCTCCAGGTGCCGCTCGGCGTGGTCTACCTCGCGCTCCCGCTTAGCGGCGCGCTCATCGTCGTCTACCTGGCCCTGTTCGTCGTCGAGCGGCTCCGTCTCCTCCGCGGCCTCGCGCCGACGCTGCCGGTCCTGATGGAGACGACGGCGGAGGCCTACGCCGAGAACGTCGACGCGAACCGCGACGCGATTGACGAGACGGTCTTGCTCGCGGACGACGCCCCCCAAGACCCCGCATCCTGATGGAGTGGCTCGACGTCGCCGTCCTCGCCGGCACCTTCTTCTCGCTCCTTCTCCTGGGCGTCCCCGTCGCCTACAGCATCGGCGCCTCGACGGCGCTGGCGATGCTGCTGAGCATCTTGCCCGGCCCGGCCGTCACGACGGTCGCCCAGCGGATGGCGACGGGGCTCGACAGCTTCACGCTGCTGGCGATCCCGTTCTTCGTCCTCGCGGGCCAGCTCATGAACCGGGGGGGCATCGCGCGGCGGCTGATCGACCTCGCCAAGTCGATCCTGGGCACGCTGCCCGGCGGGCTGGCGCACGTCAACGTGCTGGCGGCCATGCTCTTCGGGGCCATCTCGGGGAGCGCCGTCGCCGCGGCCACGGCCATCGGCGGCGTCATGGCGCCCGTCATGGAGCGCGAGGGGTACGACCGCGACTACGGCGCCGCCGTCAACATCACGGCCTCGACGACCGGGCTCATCATCCCGCCGTCGAACGTGCTCATCGTGTACTCGCTGGCGTCGGGCGGCGTGTCGATCGCGTCGCTGTTCCTGGCCGGCTACGTGCCCGGCATTCTGCTGGGGCTGATGCTGATGACCGTCGCCGGCGTCCTCGCACTCAAGCGCGGCTACCCGCGCGATGCCCGAACGCCCATCGCCGAGGTCGGCCGGCGGTTCGTCGCGGCGCTGCCCAGCCTGTTTCTGCTGGTCGTCGTGATGGGCGGGATCGTGGGCGGTGTGTTCACGGCCACCGAGGCCGCCGCCGTCGCGGTCCTCTACGCCCTCATCCTGGCGTTCCTCTACGGCGAGGTGGGGCTGGCGGACCTGCCCAAGATCCTGCTCGACTCGGCCGTCACGACCGCCGTCGTCATGCTCCTGATCGCGACGAGCCTCGGGATGTCGTGGCTCATGGCCTACGCGAACATCCCCCAGACCGTCACGGCGGCGCTCCTGTCGCTGACCGACAGCCCGGTCGCGATTCTGCTGCTCATCAACCTCGTGCTGCTGGTCGTCGGGACGTTCATGGACATGACGCCCGCCGTCCTCATCTTCACGCCGCTGTTCCTGCCAATCGCCGTCGGGCTGGGCATCGACCCGGTCCACTTCGGGATCATCATGGTCCTGAACCTGTGCATCGGGCTGTGCACGCCGCCGGTCGGGGCCGTCCTGTTCGTCGGCGTGGGCGTGGCGAAGACGTCGATCACGGCGGTCCTCCGGCCGTTGCTGCCGCTGTTCCTGGCGATGGTGATCGCGCTGCTCGTGGTCACCTTCGTGCCGGCGCTGAGCCTCTGGCTGCCCCGGATGTTCGGGTACTGAGCCCGTTCGGGCACGCCCGCGTCCCTACCTTCCGGCTTTCCGCTTCGGTCTCCCGGCCCCGATGGCCCAGAACGTCCGCCTCGTCGACATCGCCGACCGCCTCGGCCTGACCAAGGTGAGCGTGTCGAAGGCGCTCCGCGACCACGGCGACATCTCGGAGGAGACCCGCCAGCTGGTCAAGAAGACGGCGGCCGAGATGGGCTACTCGCCCAACCTCCTCGCGCGCTCGCTCTCGTCGCAGCGGACGCACACGCTCGGCGTCGTCGTCCCGAAGATCGCCCACACGTTCTTCTCGTCGGTCATCGAGGCGGTCCAGGAGGAGGCCACGCAGCGCGGCTACGGGATCGTGCTCGCGGTGTCGAACGAGACGGCGGCGCTGGAGAGCCAGCACATCGAGCGCCTGCTGGCGGTCCGTGTGGACGGGCTCCTCGTGTCGGTCTCGAAGGAGGCGCCAGACCTCGCGGTCTACGAGCGCGTGCGCCAGATGGGCGTCCCGCTCGTCTTCTTCGACCGCCAGATCGACGGTCTCGGATTCTCCAGCGTCACCATCGACGACCGAGACGCTGCGCGCCGCGCCGTGGAGCACATGATCGGGCAAGGCTACACCGAGATCGTCCACGTGGCCGGGACCGACGAGGTCTCCATCGGCCGAGAGAGGCGGGCGGGCTACGAGGATGCGCTCCGCGCGCACGGCCTCCCGGTTCGCGACGAGCTGATCCTGTCGGGTGGCTTCGACGAGTGGTTCGGCTACCGGGCCATGAAGGATCTTCTGGAGAGCGGGGCCGAGCCTGAGGCCGTCTTCGCGGTTACCCAGCCGGTCGGCATCGGCGTCCACGGCGCGCTCGTCGAGGCCGGGCGGCTCGACGACACCTTCCTCCTCTCGTTCGGGGACGAGGCCATCAGCGTCTTCGCGCCGGTCTCCGACGCCTACGTCCGCCAGCCGACGCGCGAGATGGGACGCCGGGCGCTCGACCTCCTGCTGGAGCAGGTGGGGGGCGGGCGACCCGCGCGAGGCCGAGAGCCCCATGTCGTTCTCGACGTCGAACTCGTGACGTCACCGCAGGCGCTCCCCGCCGAGGCTGTCGCTCCACGCTAGAGGCGCCAGTCGGGCGAGACCTGAGCCCGTCCGGAAATTCGGAAGCGCTTGCATACGCGGGGGAGGCGCACCTTATCTTGGCTTTACCGGTAAAGTCAATGCAGCCGACCGACACGCTCCCTCGCCTCGCCGCCTCCGTCGCCGCGCCCGATGCCCTCGATCCTGGGGTCGAGCGCGTGCTCCAGTTCGGCACCGGCGCGCTGCTACGCGGTCTCCCTGATGCGCTCGTCGCGGAGGCGAACGCCGCCGGCTGGGACGGTCGCGTCGTCATGGTCGGTTCGACGGGCAGCGGCCGGGCGTCGGTGCTCGATGCGCAGGACGGCCTGTTCACGCTCGTCGTCCGCGGCCTCCGCGACGGCCAACCGGTCGACGAGACCCACGTCGTCGGGTCCGTCTCGCGCGCGCTCTCGGCAGCCGACGACTGGGCCGCCGTGCTCGACCTCGCCCGGAGCCCAGACCTCCAGATCGTCGTCTCGAACACGACCGAGGTCGGCATCGCCGACGATCCGGACGACCGACGCGATCTCGACCCGCCGCGGTCGTTCCCCGGCAAGCTGGCGGCCGTGCTCGCCGAGCGCGCGGAAGCGGTCGCCTACGACGGAGGCGACCTCGTCGTGCTCCCGTGCGAGTTGGTCGAGGGCAACGGCGACCGGCTGCGCGAGATCGTCGAGGCGCATGCCGAGCGCTGGGGGCTGGGCGAGCGGTTCGCCGCGTGGCTCCGCCAGTCGGTCACCTTCGCCAACACGCTCGTCGACCGGATCGTGCCCGGTACGCCCGACGACGCGGACGCGCTCGCCGAGCGGCTTGGCTACACCGACGACCTGCTGACCGTCGCCGAGCCGTACCGTCTCTGGGCCATCGAGGCGGCCCTCGACCTCCCGTTCGCCGACGTCGAGGGCGTCGTTGCGACGGACGACCTGACGCCATACCGCGAGCGGAAGGTGCGCATCCTCAACGGCGGCCACACGGCGACTGTCCCGACCGCGCTCCTCTGCGGCCTCGACACCGTCGCGGAGGCGATGGAGGACGACCTCGTCGGGCCGTTCGTGCGACGCCTGATCCTGGACGAGATCGTGCCGAGCCTCGACATCGACGCCGACATGGCCGAGGCCTTCGCGCACGACGTGCTCGACCGGTTCGCGAATCCGTTCGTTCGCCATGCGCTTCGCGACATCACGTTCCAGCAGACGGCCAAGCTGGGCGTCCGCGTGGCGCCATCGGTGCGGCGTTTTGTCGAGAAGAGGGGAGAGGCCCCGCCGCTGCTCGCCTTCGGCGTCGCCGCGTTCCTGGCAGCCACGCGCCCTGGTGCTCTCGACGGCCTCGCGGCCGACGACGCCACGGCCGACTGGCGGGACCGCTGGGCCGACGTGGACGACGCCGAGGCGCTCCGCCAGTTCGTTCGCGACGCGCTCGGCGTCTGGAACTTGGCGGAGGTCGGCGACTTCGGGGACCGTGTGGCCGAGGCCCTCATCGCCATCGAGCGCGACGGGGGCCGGACGGCGCTTCGCGACCACCTCGCCGCCCTGGACCGATGACGCTCGCCTTCCGCTGGTACGGGCCCGACGACCCGGTCTCGCTCGACGCCATCCGGCAGATTCCGGGCGTCGAAGGCGTCGTGACGGCGCTGCATGACGTCCCGGCTGGCGAGGCGTGGACGGCCGACGCGGTCCGCCAGCGGCGTGAGCAAGTCGAGGCGGCCGGGCTGCGCTGGGTCGCTGTGGAAAGCATCCCGACGCCCGAGCGCCTGAAGCTCGGCGCCGATGGCTGGCAGGCCGACGCGGAGGTCTTCGCGCGCTCCGCCGAGGCCGTCGGAGCCGTGCTGCCCGGCGCCGTCGTCTGCTACAACTGGATGCCCGTCTTCGACTGGGTGCGCACCGACCTCGCGCACCGCCGGGCGGACGGGAGCACCGCTCTGGCCTACCGGCACGCGGATCTGGGGCGGATCGAAGCGGCGCTCGCCGAGGGCGGCCTGCCCGGGTGGGCGACGGCCTACTCTGCCGCCGAGCTGGCGGAGCTCCGCGCCGCCTATGCCGCGCTGCCCGAGGGAGGCCTGTGGGACACGCTCGGTGCGTTTCTCTCGGCGGTTTGCCCCGTCGCCGAGGCGTCTGGCGTTCGGCTGGCGGTCCACCCCGACGATCCGCCGTGGCCCGTCGTCGGCCTGCCGCGCATCCTGACGAGCGGCGCCGCGCTCCGCCGCGTCCTGGATCTCGTCGACAGCCCGGCAAACGGCGTTTGCCTCTGCTCCGGCTCGCTTGGCGCGAACCCCGATGAGGCGGCGCGCCTGCCCGAAACGGTCCGCCAGCTGGGCGACCGCATCCACTTCGTCCACCTGCGCAACATCGCGCACGGTGCGACCCACGCCGACGGCGCGACCGACTTCGAGGAGACGGCGCACCCGGAGGGGGCGGTCGACTTGGCCGCCGTCGTCGCGGCGCTGGCGGAGGTCGGCTTCGAGGGCCCGCTGCGGCCCGACCACGGGCGGGCCCTCTGGTCGGAGACTGACAGTTCTGCGACCAGGCCAGGCTATGGGCTCTAT
>CAYPVZ010000048.1:0-12558 GCA_964414235.1 uncultured Rhodothermales bacterium
GCGAACGACAGCGCGCCGACGGCCGCGAGCGCGCTCCACTCGCCGAGGCTGTGGCCCGCCGCGAGGTCCGGCTTGAGGCCGCGCGCTGCCAGCACGGCGTTCGCCGCGAGGCTGTGCGTGTAGAGCGCCGGCTGCGTGATCTCGGTCGGCTTCAGCGCGTCCGCGTCGTCGCCGAACATGAAGCCGGGGATCGAGAAGCCGAGCACGGCGTCGGCCTCGTCGAGTATCGATCGGGCCTCGGGGACGTCCGCCAGGTCGGCGGCCATTCCGGGGGCCTGCGAGCCCTGGCCGGGGAAGAGGAAGGCGAGCATGAGTCGGTCGGAGAGGTCGAAAGAACGGTTAGCGGGCGCCGTCGTAGCTCCACTTCAGCCACGAGGCGCCCCAGGTGAAGCCGCCGCCGAAGGCCGCCAGCACGAGGTTGTCGCCGGCGCGGAGCTGGCTCTCCCAGTCGCCGAGGCAGAGCGGGATCGTGGCCGCCGTCGTGTTGCCGTACTTGGCGATGTTGACCATCACCTTGTCGTCGCCGACGCCCATGCGGCGCGCCGTCGCGTCGATGATGCGGAGGTTGGCCTGGTGCGGGACGAGGTAGCGGACGTCGTCCGGACCGAGGTCGTTGCGCTCCATGATCTCCGCCGCCGCATCGGCCATGCCGACGACGGCCCGCTTGAAGACCGTCTTGCCGTCCTGGCGCGCGTAGTGGAGCCGGGCGTCGACCGTCTCGTGCGTGGCCGGGTGGAGGCTGCCGCCGCCGAGCTGGCGGAGCGCCGAGACGCCCGCGCCGTCGACGTACTGGACCGTGTCGCGCAGGCCTGTCCCGTCGGTCGTCGGCTCCAGGAGGACCGCGCCGGCGCCGTCGCCGAAGAGGACGCAGATGGTCCGGTCGGTGTAGTCGATGATCCGGCTCATCGTGTCGGCGCCGATCACGAGGACGCGCTTGTGCATGCCGGACTCGATCAGCTTGGCGCCGGTCGTGAGCGCGTAGAGGAAGCCCGAGCAGGCCGCCGAGATGTCGTAGCCCCAGGCGTTCGTGGCGCCCAGCTTGTGCTGGACGAGGCACGCCGTGGCCGGAAAGAGCATGTCCGGCGTGACGGTCGCGACGAGGATGCAGTCGACATCCTCGGGCCCGATGCCGGCCTTGTCGAGACAGGCGCGGGCGGCCTCCGTGGCCATGTCCGACGTCGCCTTGGTCGGGTCCTTCAGGATCCTGCGCTCCTCGATGCCGGTCCGCGACCGGATCCATTCGTCGTTCGTGTCGACGATCTTTTCGAGATCGGCGTTCGTGAGGCGGTCCGGCGGGAGGTACGTGCCGACGGCGGTGACGGCGGCCGTGATCCGAGAATCCATGCTAGCGTGGGGGGAGGTCCCCTGTCCTCAGGCCCTCGGTCTCCGAGAGGACCGGAAGGGTAGACACGGGACGGATGACCAGAGACAAAAGGACCGGGAGCTACGCGGTCGGCGGCTCCGGGTCGCGAAGGGCGCGGCCGATGCGGGCGGTCAGGTTCTGCTCGACGAGCGAGGCCGTCGAGAGGACCATCTGCTTGCACGCGAGGGCGGACGAGCCGCCGTGCCCTATGACGACCGTCCCGTCGATGCCGAGCAGGGGGACGCCGCCGAACGCCTGGTAGTCGAACGGGGCGAGCATGCCCTTGAACACGCCGCCGACGGTCTGGGCCGCCTCCGGCGCCAGCTGCTGGCGGCCGATCTCGGCCTTCACCATCTGGGGCAGGATCGTCGCCACGGACTCCGCCAGCTTGAGGACGACGTTGCCCACGAACCCGTCGCAGACGCAGACGTCGGCGTGGTGCTGGAGGATGTCGCGGCCCTCGACGTTGCCGATGAACCGGAGCGCGCCGTGGTCGGCGAGGTGCTGGAGCGTCTGGTGCGACTCCTTCACCACGTCGGTCCCCTTGCCCGGCTCCTCGCCCACGTTGACGAGGCCGACGGTCACGTCGTCCTTGCCGAGGAACGCGGAGCCGAAGACGGCGCCCATCTGGGCGAACTGGACGAGGTGCTCGGGGCGGACCTCGACGTTGGCGCCGACGTCGAGCAGGATGCACGTGCCGGTCGGCGTGGGGAGGTAGCCGGGGAGCGCGGGGCGCAGCACGCCGGGGATCCGTCCCAGCCCGAACAGCGCGGCGGCCATGACGGCGCCCGTGTTGCCGGCCGACGCGAATCCGTCGGCCTTCCCTTGCTTCACGGCGCCGATGCCGAGATGGATCGACGACTGGGGCTTGGCCTTGAGCGCGACCGTCGGGCTCTCGCCCATCCCGATGACCTCGGGCGCGTCGACCACGCGAAGGTGCTCGGACTCAGCACCACCCAGGCGGTCGAGCTCGGCGCGAACCTCGGCCTTGCGGCCGAGGAGGAGCACGGTCAGCCGGTCGCCGGCCTCGGCGACGGCTTCCAGCACGCCCTCCACGACGACGCCCGGGGCGTGGTCCCCGCCCATGGCATCGACGGCGACTCGGACGGGCATGGGCGGACGGGCGGGTGGGCGAGAGGGGACGCAAAGATACCCCGGGCACGGCTGCGCGTCTGCGAGGGGACCGGGGCGGTCTGCCTACGACGAACGCCCGCGCGGGCTCCCGAGAGGGGAGGGCGCGGGCGCTGGATGGCGTAGAGCGGCTCCGCTGGCGATCGCCAGCGGGCAGGCGCTAGACGTACTCGCTGTCGACTTGGACCACGGTGAGGCCGCGGTACTGGCCGCACGTCGGGCAGGCCCGGTGCATGAGCTTGGCGTTGCCGCAGTTCGGGCACTCCTGCGTCTGCGGGATGCGCTCGACCTTGTACTGGGCACGGCGCTTGGCGGTGCGGGCCTTGGAGTGGCGGCGCTTGGGGTTGGCCATCGGGTCGGAGGGTAGGGCCCGGCAGTCGGGCGGGGTCGTTAGTCGGAGTCAGACGACGGGGTGTCGTCGCGGAGGGCCTCAAGGGCGGCCCAGCGGTCGTCGGCCGGCTCGCCGTCACCGGGACCGCCGAAGGTGTTCGGGATCTCGGCGGCCTCGGCGGCCGGGCTCACGCGGCGCAGCGGGAGCGCCAGCAGGAGCGTGTCGTGGACCGACGCCGTGAGGTCGATGTGCGTCGCGTCCTCTGTCAGAGGCCGGATGTCGTCGTCGGCCTCCTCCGGTGCGTCGACGGTGAACAGGACGGTGTGCGAGCCCTCGACCGGCTGGTCGTAGAACTCGAGCGTCCGATCGCATTCGAGGCGGGCCGTCGCGCGGGCCGTGTACATCGCCAGCACGCGGCGCTCGGCGACGTCGAGCCGGAGGTAGACCTCGACGTCGGAGAACGTCGTGGGGTCGAGTCCGAGGTCGTCCGCCGTCGGGCGGAGAGCCTCCTCGTGGAGGCCGTCGGAGAGCGGAGCGATGCGGACCAGGAGCACGGCGGTCGAGCGGTCGGCGGCGGTCGTCAAGGAACGCGGGGCGAGGCCGCCGAAGCCGGCGGTCGCCCGCGGGGGCATGGCGCCCCGGGAGCCCGTGAAGGTAGAAGCTACCCGGATCGACCCGCAAGGACCTCACGCGATGTTGACAGGGGCGAGACGCTGCCGCCGGCCTGCATCCGCCACCGAGTCACCGCCCGCTCGACCGCTGATGCCTGGGCGAGCCGTGCACTGGCGGTTCCGCGAAAGCCCCGGGCTCGGCCCTCGGTGGAAGGCTGAGGAGCGCACGCGCGTGGACCCGATCCGTCCAGCCCGAACGCGCATAGGAAGGCGTCCCAGACGACCTCGCCTTCCACTGGAGAGGCGCCGTTGACAGGGTGTGGATAACGCGATTGCGAAAACTTTAGCCCGGGTGGTCAAAGGGTCATCTCGGGGGAATCTGACGAGAGATCCCTCCATGGCCGAGCTGTAACCTGTTCTCCCCCAATGGACGGTCTCGGTATCCGCGCCGTGGATGCCCGGTGGAGAACCCTTGGGCTCAAACGCCGCTTCGTGCGTGGAATCAGCGGCGAAGAGATCGCGCGGGTGTGGATAACTCTGGCCGCGATGGCAGTCGGATCTTCCTCATGTCCCGGCCGTCCCCGATATTCCGCGCCCCGCCACTCCTCTCACCCCCGCCCGCCTCGCTCCATGGACCGCTCGCGCGACGACGTCTGGAACGAGTGCCTCGGCATCATCCGGGACAACATCAGCCGGCAGAGCTTCCGGACCTGGTTCGAGCCGCTCCGGGCTGTCGGGCTGGAAGAAGAAGATGGTGCGCTGAAGCTGACGGTCCAGCTTCCGAGCCGGTTCTACTACGAGTGGCTGGAGGAGCACTACTTCGCGCTCCTGCGCAAGACCATCACGAAGGTGCTCGGGCCCGGCGGACGGCTCTACTACGACATCGTGATCGAGCGCGACGAGCCGGCCGCTGGCGGTCGGCGCGGAGCCTCGATGGAGCTCCCGGCCCGCCAGCCGTCCAACGTGCCGCCAGTCGCGCGGCCGCCGCGCGTGGAACTGCCCGAGGGCGTCACGCCCCCGCGTCCCGCGACCGACGTGCCGTCCGACGCCGGCCGGTCTGTCGATCCGACGCGTGGCTACGACCGGAGCGCGGCGCCGTCGCGCGGCGTGCCCCAGGCCAGCCCGTTCGCGCTGCCGGGCGTCAAGCCCATCGAGGTCGATCCGCACCTCAACCAGTCGTACACCTTCGAGCGGTTCATCGAGGGCGACTGCAACCGGCTGGCGCGGAGCGCGGCCTGGGCCATCGCGCAGGACCCGGGCGGGACGAGCTTCAACCCGTTCCTGATCTACGGCGGCGTCGGGCTCGGCAAGACGCACCTGATCCAGGCCATCGGCAACTACGCGCTCGCCAACGGGCACGCGCGGACGGTGCGCTACGTGTCGTCCGAAATGTTCACCGCCGAGTTCGTCCAGTCGATCCAGCAAAACCGGATCGCGGAGTTCTCCCAGTTCTATCGCGGCGTCGACATCCTGATCGTCGACGACGTCCAGTTCTTCGGCGGCAAGGAGAAGACGCAGGAGGAGTTCTTCCACATCTTCAACGAGCTCCACCAGCTGGGCAAGCAGCTTGTCCTCTCGGCCGACCGGCCGCCGAAAGATATCGCGGGCATCGAGGAGCGGCTCCTCAGCCGGTTCCAGTGGGGGCTGGCGGCCGATGTCCAGTCGCCGGACTTCGAGACGCGCGTGGCGATTCTGAACCGCCGGGCAAAGGATGACGGGACGAGAGTCCGGCCCGACGTTCTGGACTACATCGCGACGCACGTCAAGAGCAACATCCGGGAGTTGGAGGGCGCGCTCATCCGGCTCCAGGCGCACGCCGCGCTGACGGGCCGCGAGATCGACCAGGAGCTGGCGCGCGACGTGCTGAAGGACCTCATCAAGGAGTCCCGGCCGGTGCTCACCATCGAGGCCATTCAGTCGGTCGTCTGCGACTACCTCGGCATCCCCGAGGACCTCGTGCGCGCGCGGACGCGGAAGCGGGAGGTCGTGCAGGCCCGCCAGGTGGCGATGTACTTCTCGAAGGAGATCACGAACCACTCGCTCAAGACCATCGGCCTCCACTTCGGCGGGCGCGACCACTCGACGGTGATCCACGCCGTGCGGAGCGTCGAGGACCAGGTGGACACCGACCCGAGCTTCCGCGAGATGGTCGGGGCCGTGCAGAAGCGGCTGGAGCTCCACCAGCGGTAGCCCGCGCTGGCGGTCGGCGTCGCCCAGCTACTCGGCGCGCCGGCAGGAGACGGAGCAGGCCTTGAATTCGCCCGCCGCCAGGCCGCGGACGATCTTCGTGAAGCCCGCGGCCCGGCACTCGGAATCCGTCTCGAACACGTACTCCTCGATGACCGGGTAGGTCGAATCCGAAACGGCGGCCGTGGCCGTGCGGAGCGTGGTGCCGACGAGCGCGCCGACCTCCACCTCCTGGAACCCGCCCCCGCCGGTGACGGCGATCTCGAACAGCGGCTCGGTGGCGTCGGGTACGGCTCGAATGGAATCGATCTCCCGGAAAATGGCGCCCGCACTCACGGAGTCCGCCCACGTGGCGCACTGGCCCGCGCACTCGTAGACCCCGGCGACCTCCGCCACCGTGGGGCAGACCGACGGGGCCGATGCGGAGTCCGAGTCCGCCGGCGTGCAGCCGACGAGGCTCATCCCGGTGACAGCGACGGTGCAGAGGAGGCGCATGGCGGTCGGGGCAGATCGTGCAACATACACGCTCGCGCCTTTGTGGCCCCGCCTGAAACGACGACGCTGACGCCAGGAGCGCCGTCCGCCGTTGGCGAGCGCGTTACTCCGTCGACTCCGCGACAGGTTCGTGCGTCTCCGAGTCCTCCGCCGGGGCGGCGTGGTACTCCGTCTCCGTCCGCGGCTCGTCGATCACGTGGTGCTCGGCCAGCCAGCGCTCGGCGTCGATGGCCGCCATGCAGCCGGTGCCGGCGGCCGTGATGGCCTGGCGGTAGACGTGGTCCTGCGCGTCGCCGCAGACGAAGACGCCCGGCACGTCGGTGTGCGTCGAGTCCGCATGCGTCTCCACGTAGCCGGCGTCGTCCATCGCCAGCCAGCCCTTGAACACGTCGGTGTTCGGCTGGTGGCCGATGGCGACGAAGAAGCCCGTCACGGGAAGCTGGCGGGCTTCGCCGGTGACTGTGTCCTCCAGCGCCAGCGCCGTCACGGCGTCGTCGCCCAGGATGTCGGTCACGACCGTGTTGGTGTGGACCTTGATCTTCGGGTTCGAGAGCACGCGGTCCTGCATGATCTTCGACGCCCGGAACTCCTCGCGGCGGTGGAGGAGGTGGACCGTCTGCCCGAACCGGGTCAGGAAGAGCGCCTCCTCCATGGCCGTGTCGCCGCCGCCGACGATGGCGATCTCCTCGCCCCGGAAGAAGGCGCCGTCGCACGTCGCGCACGCACTGACGCCGTGGCCGAGCAGCCGCTTCTCGTTCGCCAGCCCGAGGTACTTCGCGCTGGCGCCCGTCGCCACGATCACCGCGTCCGCCAGCAGCGGCGTCTCCTCATCCACGACCAGCCGGTGCGGCGAGTCTGAGAAGTCGACGTGCGTGACGGTGCCCCAGCGCAGCTCGGCGCCGAACCGGGTCGCCTGCTTTTCGAAGTCCTGCATGAGGTCCGGCCCCATGACGCCCTCGGGGTAGCCGGGGAAGTTCTCGACGTCGGTCGTGGTCGTGAGCTGGCCGCCGGGGGCGGGGCCCTGCACGAGGAGCGGCTCGAGGCCGGCGCGGGCGGCGTAGAGCGCGGCCGTGAGCCCGGCCGGGCCGGTCCCGATGATGACGACGGCGCGGCGCTCGGCGGCGCGCCAGTCGAGGCCGTCGGGGAGGGGGGCGGGGGTGTCGGTCATGGGCGGAGGGAGATAAACGGAGGGGGCGCCCCCGGACTGGCGGCGCCCCCTGGCTCGGTCGCGCGGCGCGCTAGGCGGTCTGGCCCGCCAGCGTGTCGAGCTTGTCGGTGAGGACGCGCTTCGGCACGATGCCGACCATCTGGTCGACGGGGCGGCCGTCCTTGAAGAAGATGAGCGACGGGATCGAGCGGATCCCGTACTTCATCGCCGTCTGCGGGTTGTGGTCGACGTCCAGCTTGACCACCTTGGCCTTGCCGCTGTACTCGGAGGCGAGCTCCTCGATGGTCGGCGCGATCGTGCGGCACGGGCCACACCACGTGGCCCAGAAATCGACAAGGACGGGCTGGTCGCTGTTGAGGACTTCGGCCTCGAAGTTGGCGTCGGTGCCGGTGACGTAGGTGGACATGGGAGCGGGGAGGTAGGTCGGTGCAGAGGGTGCGTACGACCCGGAGCGGGTCGGGTTCGTCAGCTCGGCTCAGACGCGGCTGGGGAGGGTGGCCTTACCCGGCGCCGTTCGAGCCCGAAAGCTAGCGCCGGGCTCAGTCGAGCGGCGTGAGGCCGGCGACGATCTCGGCGCGGCGCCCTTCGAGGAACGGCGGCAGCACGACGGACTCCCCCAGCGTCGCCGGGTCCTCGTCCACGGCGAAGCCAGGCCCGTCCGTCGCCAGCTCGAACAGGACGCCGCCGGGCTCGCGGAAGTAAAGGCTCCGGAAGTAGTACCGGTCCACCGGCCCGCTCGACGGAACGCCGAAGCGCTGGAGCCGCTCGGCCCACGCATCATAGGCATCGTCGGGCACGCGGAAGGCGACGTGGTGGACGGCGCCGGCCCCCTGGCGCGCAGGCGGAAGGTCGGGCTGGACGGCCACGTGGAGCTCAGCGTGCGGCCCGCCGCCCTCGCCCATCGCATAGACGTGGACGGTGTCGGAGGGCCGGTCCGAAAGCGGGTACGTCCGCACCGGGCGCATCTCCAGAACCGTCCTCAGCACGAGGTCCGTGTTCTCCAGGCTCGGCACGCTCATGACGATGGGCCCGAGGCCGCGGATCTGGTGCTCGGTCGGGACCGGGCTGCCGTCCCACGGCGTCGGGGCGTCGCCCGCACCGCCGTCGTCGAGGAGCAGGAGGCGCTGGCCCTCAGGGTCCTCGAAGCGGAGCGTCGCCCGGCCGTCGACCTCCTCGACGGGCTCCGCGGCGACGCCGGCCTCCGCCAGTCGCTCGGCCCAGAACGGGAGGCTGGCGGCCGGCACGCGCAGGCCCGTGCGGACGACCGACCGCGTGCCGCGCTGCTCGGGAGGGACCGGCCAGTCGAAGAACGTCAGGTCGTGGCCCGGCGTCCCGACGGCGTCGGAATAGAAGAGGTGGTAGGCCGAGACGTCGTCCTGGTTCACGCTCCGCTTCACGAGGCGCATGCCCATCGTCTCGGTGTAGAACCGGTAGTTGTCGCGGATGGCGGCCGAGACGGCCGTGAGGTGATGGATGCCGTGGGGAGACATGGAGACGGAGATGGTTTTGTGCCCCTAAGCCGACGTGCGGTGCCGGTTCCTTACGTGCGTCCGGCGTCGAGCGTGCTGGGTCAGCCCCGGGGGCAGGTCACGCACGGCATGCGCCCCATCAAACGGCCTCGTCGCCCCGTCAAACGGCCTCGTCGCCCCGTCAAACGGCGAGTGCGCCACATCGAGCGCGGAGGGTCGCGCGTCGTGCGGCAATAGCGTCGTCTCAGACGGTCAGTGCGCCCGTCGTCATGCGCCCAGCGCGTCCGCCAGTGGGGGGAGGACGTCGCCGAGGCGGGCGTCGAGCGCGACGGCTGCATGGCGGTGGCCTCGCGTCTCGCCCAGCGTCACGATGGCGACCGGCGTGCCTTCGGCCTCGGCCTGCCGCACGAACCGGTACCCGCTGTAGACGGCGAGGCTTGACCCGACGACGAGCAGGGCGTCGGCGCCCGAAACGAGGCCGGCGGCCTCGGCGACACGGCCTTTCGGCACGCTCTCGCCGAAGAACACGACGTCGGGCTTGAGCGGGCCGCCGCACGCCGGGCACGACGGCGCGACGAACTGCGTGATACCCGCCTCGATCTCGACGTCGCCGTCGGGCGCCAGCGGCGCGGGGCCGGCGTCGGTCCAGCCGGGGTTGTGCGCGTCGATGAGGGCCTGGACGGTCGCGCGCGACTGGCGCTCGCCGCAGCCCAGGCAGACGACGTGGTCCAGCGCGCCGTGCAGCTCGACCACGCGCCGCGAGCCGGCCGCCTGGTGGAGGCCGTCCACGTTCTGTGTGATGACGCCGTCGACGAGGCCGGCGGCTTCGAGCCGCGCGAGGGCCCGGTGGCCGTCGTTGGGCCGCGCCTCGGCCATGCGCGCCCAGCCGCGGCTGGCGCGGGCCCAGTAGCGCTGGCGCGCAGCGGCGTCGCGCACGAAGTCGTCGTACTGGACCGGCCGGCGGACGACGTGGCGCGTCGTGGGGCCGCGGTAGTCCGGGATGCCGGACTCGGTGGAGAGGCCGGCGCCGGCGAGGACCGCCAGCTGGCGGCCGCGGAGGAGGAACGTGAGGGCGTCGAACGAACCGGACATGCGGCGCCGAACGCCCACCCGCGTGCCGAGGTGTCCGTGCGGTCGGTGAAAGAAGGGACGCAGGCCTTCAGGCTCGTCCGGGACGGATCGCCGCGTGGGCGACATCGGCTGCCTGTCGGTCGGCCGGCGAGTGGATCTCGCGGGCATCGGGGCACGAATCGGGCGGTCCGTGCGTAGATGCCCCTCTCCCTTCTCGGACTGTCCCCCTCCATGCCGACCTGTCCCCGCTGCGCCCTCCTCGCCGTCGCTCTGGCCGCCCTCGCATTCACCGGCTGTGACTCCAACAACCCCGGAGGGGACATCGCTCAGATTGAGGGGACCTACGTGGTCTCCGAACTCTATTTCCGACCCTCGGGGACCGACATCAACCCGATCGACGTGGCGGCGGTCCTAGACGCATCGGTCACCCGGCTCGACATCTTCGGCGACGGGGACCCCGCGCAGCTCGTGAGCAAGCTCCGGTCGGAGGTCACCACCCGGACGGACATCACTGTTACGGCCTCGCGGGGACGGGCCTCGTTCCGCGCTGTGACGTCGACCGACGCCGAGGAACTCGCGCGGCTCCTGCTTCCCTCCCAGTTCTCGCTGACGTACGACGAATCTGTCCCGGGCCGCCTGACAGCGTCCCTTACCCTGACGGCGAACCTGCAGGCCTTCGACCCGGCGCGCTACCAGGGTGCGACAAACATCCCGGGCCAGCTGACGGTCCGCCTGACGCGTCAGTAGCGTCACGCGGCCGGCTGGCGGCGTCCGTCCCGGGCGGGTCTACTCGCGGCGGAGCGAAAACTCGTCGCTGTTGGTCGGGCTGAGGACGACAGTGAACTCGCTATCGTTGTCCTCGAACACCGGGAAGGTGTAGCCGTGGAGGATCTTCGTGGCCTCCAGCCGGGCCCGGTCGCCGACGACGGTGAACGTCCAGAGGTCCTTCGGGAAGATGCCGTTCGCCTCGGCCTGGGGCAGGTCGAGCTCGAGGACCGGCTTGTCGAAGGTCCCGTAGACGGGCCACGACTGGATGAGCTGGTCGTCCCACTCGACGGTGAGCTCGCGTACGCCTGGCTCGTCGTCGATGTCGCGGGGCTCGCGGAGCGTGAACGTGCCCGTGTTGTACTGGTTGAGGCGGCCGAGCACGAGGCCGTCGTCGTCTTCCGCCAGCTCGAACTCGTAGCGCGTCTCGTAGTCGGTGACGACGCGGAAGTTCTGGTCCGCCAGGAGCGTGTCGACCTGGAACTCGGCCGTGCCCGACCAGATGCCGGTCGCGTCGCTGCCGCTGCCGGTGGCATCGCAGGCGGCGAGGAGAGCGACGAGTGGAAGAAGGAGGAGCGCGCGGGTGGCGGGCATGAAGGGCGGACGGCGGGGCGCTCACGGTATCGGACCTGCCCGTCTTCGCTTAAGGAGTTCCTCTGGCTTCGAGCCGGCTCCAAACGAAACCGGGCCACTGGCGGCAGTCGCCAGCGGCCCGAAAAGGTGGGGGCGAGCGATGGCTAAGCCGCCGGCACCTCGAGGCTGGCGCGGACGATGCCGTAGGGCCCGGCGTGGCCGGCGTAGCGGCCGAGCACTTCGGGGTCTTCCAGCGGCTCGTCGCATTCCACCGCGCCGTCGGCGCCGAGCCGGCCCAGTGCCAGCCGCCCGCCATCGACCACGACCACCGTTTCGCCCTCGGGCGCGTCGTCCTCCGAGACGAACACGTAGCGGGCATCGCCGAGCGCCGACGTGCGGGCCGTCTCCGCATCGAGTTCGAGGGCGTGGAGGCCCGTAAGGTCGGGGAAGAGCGACGTCAGCGAGAGCCGGTCGCTCGGGGCCGGCTCGATGCGGCCGCTGCGGAAGGCGCCGCGCACGCGGATGGAGCCGTCCCGCGCTTCCTGGTCGACGAGGGCGTAGCCGTTGCGGCCGCGTTGAAGGAATCCCTTCCGCGAGAGCGCCTGGAGGTTCTGCGTAACCGAGTTCGGCGATCGGTACTCGAAGTGATCGGCGATCTCCCGATACGTCGGCCAGACTTTGTGATGGTCGACGTGATCGCGGAGATATTCCAGGAAGGCGTGTTGCTTGCTGGTAAGCTGGCGACGGCTCATAGCAGAGACCTATGTGTCCGAGTGCTGAAGCTAGGGACGTCCGTCCAATCGCACAAGCCGCAGGGGGGAGTCTCCCGAGATTCCTAGCGGTCAGGCCCTTTGCCGAGCGCGCCCAGACGCGCGTCGAGCTGGTCGGTCACCTGGCGGACGCGCTCGGGGTAGGTCGAGTCCGTGTGGACTCGGACGTAGGCGTCGACCAGGCTTTCGAGCTCGCGTCGGACGTCGGGCGCCAGCCGCATCCGGCCGACCGTGGCGAGGTCGGTGCGGGCGAGGATGGCGAAGGCGCGGAGGGCGGCGCGGCTTGCGACCGTCCCCTCGCCCGACGACTCGTAGCCGACGGCGCTCGTCTCGGTCCCGGCCGGGAGGATCGTGCCGCTCTGGAGCAGGAGCCGGCCGCCGTCCTCGCTAAGCGCCTCGACGTCCTCGCGCTGGACATCCGGCGCGAAGCCGAGCAGCGCCGCCAGCCGAAGTTGGAACCACGGCGCCGCATTGGTCACGTTGGCCTCGGCCGCGTCGATGAACTCCAGGGTGTGGACGACGAGGTCGAGCGCGAGCGGGTGGGCCTCGCCTTCTTCCAGGAGCCGCCGCGCCACCTCCACCACGCGGAGCGCGGTCGTGACGCGCTCGACCTCTGCCGTGAGC
>CAYPVZ010000049.1:0-12327 GCA_964414235.1 uncultured Rhodothermales bacterium
CCGGCGTAATCGTCGGGCCGGTCGTCCTTGTCCGGCGGCTTCGAGACCTTCGGGAACGGGAGGTAGACGTGGAGGTCCGGGTGGATGAGCCGGGCGGCCTTGGTGCAGGCGAGGCACGTGCCACAGGCGTCGTCCACCGGGCCGCCGGGACGGCCGCGGCGCTCGCACAGCAGCGCCTGTGCGAAGGCGAGCGCCGCCGCGCGCGGCCCCGAGCCGGACGGCCCGTGGAAGAGGTACGTGCCGGCGACGCGGCCGCTGGCGAGCGCGTGCCGGAGCGTGTCGACCGCTCGCTCCTGCCCGATGACGCGGCTCAGCATGGGACGAAGGAAGGGAAACCGGCGGAAGGGTACGCGCAGCCGGGAGGCCGGAGGTCTGTCATCCCCCGTCCGCGCCCGATCCCCTCGCCTCTTCACCCGCCAGCGGGAGCGTCGCGGTCACGGAGAAGTCGGCGGCGCCCCGGCGGGCCCAGAAGGCGCGGGCGCCCGCGTTCGCCGCGAGCACGCCGACCTGGAGGTGCTGCGCGTCCTCCGCCCGAGCCCACGCCCGCACGGCCCGCACCAGCGCCGTCCCAATGCCAGCGCCTCGGTGCGTCGGCGCGACGAACAGGTCGTCGACGTGGACGAGCGACGCGGGGTGGTAGACCGGTGCCGGCGCGTACAGATGGGCGGTCAGGAAGCCGACGGCCTCGCCCCCATCGACCGCCAGCCACACGCGGCTGGCCGGCGAGCGCGTCCACTCCCGGAAGTCGGACGCCCACCGGACGCCGGCGTCGTCGGCCATCCGGTAGCGCGGGTCGAGCGCCTCGTGCTCGGCGTGGAGCGCCCGCCACAGTGGAAGCGCGACCGCCAGGTCCGACGGCCGCGCCTCGCGGACGACCGCGCTCATGCGGCGGCGCGCGAACGGCCGATCCGGCCCTGCGCGTGGAGCAGCTCGGCGTTGAGGATCGCCCCGCCAGCCGCGCCGCGCACCGTGTTGTGGCTGAGCACGACGAACTTGACGCCGAGCACCGGGCAGTCCTGCACGCGCCCGACGGTCACCGTCATCCCACCGCCCGCGTTGACGTGCGTGCGCGGCTGGGGCGCCGTCGGGTCGTCCGTCACCACGAGCGGGTGCGCGGGCGCCGTCGGCAGGCCCAGGTCGGCCAGCGGGTTCCGCCAGTCGCGCAGGACGGCGGCTACGGCCTCGGCCGTGGCGGGCTGGCGGAAGCGGACCGAGACGGCCTCCAGGTGCCCGTTCTCGACCGGCACGCGGTTGCACTGCGCCGAGACGGTCACCTCCGCGTTCTCGACGCCGGCGTCCGCCAGCGTGCCGAGCAGCTTCTTCGTCTCGATGGCCATCTTCTCCTCCTCGCCCCCGATGTACGGGACGACGTTGCCGAGCGCGTCGAGCGACGGGACGCCCGGGTAGCCGGCGCCGCTCAGCGCCTGCATGGTCACGACGTGGACGGCCTCGACGCCGAACGCGTCGTGAAGCGGCTTGAGCGCCATCACGAGGCCGACCGTCGAGCAGTTCGGATTCGTCACGATGAAGCCATCTGCCCCCCAGTCCTGGCGGTCGACCAGCGCGAGGTGGTCCGGGTTGACCTCGGGGATGAGGAGCGGGACGGTCGGGTCCATCCGGTAGTTGCGCGCGTTCGAGACGACGGCGTAGCCGCGCCGCGCCCAGTCGGCCTCGACGTCGCCGGCCACGGACGCGTCGAGTCCCGAGAAGGCGACGTCGCAGTCCGGCGCCGCGTCGACACCTTCGACGACGAGGTCGCCGATCCGCTCGTCGAGCGGGGTCGCCTGGACCCAGCGCGCGGCCTCGCGGTACGGCTTGCCCGCCGAGCGCTCGGAGGCGACGAGCGAGACGACCTGGAAGAGCGGATGGTCGGTGAGGAGGCGGACGAAGGTCTGGCCGACGGCGCCAGTGGCGCCCAGGATCGCGGCTCGGAGCATGACAGGGGGCGGGTGGGCCCGGCAAGATCCTCACAGACATCGTCCCCCGCGCGGAGACTTCGGGGAGTCCACGCCGATGGACGCACGCGAAGAGTTCATCGCCGCGACGTGCCAGAAACCAGTTCGGTCTCGGCGCCCCCGCTCTGCTTCAGGATCGCCGCCAGCCGCTGGCGGTCGCCGTCACAACCGTTCTAGCGCCGCGCGTGTGGGACGGGCATTGCCCGCCACCGCCGCCTCGTCGTCTGGCAGGAGGAGCTCCGGGTCCAGCAAAACGTCCTCCTGCATCTCCGCCTCAGAGGCGGCCAGCCGGTGCTCACTCAGTGCCAGGCGCAACTCGCTCACGAACTCCCGGACCCGGTTCTGATCCGCGGGCCGCACCTCCAGCACGATCTCGGCCGGGTGCTCGAACACCAGGCCCGGCAGGTCTGCCTCGCCCGTCAGCGGGTCGAAGGCCTTCAGGTCGGCCGCCGTCAGGACGAGCGTTTGGCGAGAACGCCACCAGCGGCGCCGCGCGCGCCGGACCATCGCGTCCGCGAGGGCGGAGAGGGGGAGCGCGACCTCGTGGACGGTGCCCAGTTCTCGATCCGTCCGGATCTCCTGGCCGACATGGCTGACTTCGCGGACCGGGCGCCACTGGATCACCAGTTGCTCCCCGTTCAGGTAGAGGAGGCCATGCAGATGGTCGACCGTCGTGGTGACCTCTCCTCCGCGAATGACGCCGTGGTCTCGGCGGAGGACGAACGGAAGCGCGGCAGTGTGCAGCATGGCTTGGCACGTGGGGCGGCCGAGACAGACGAAGAGCCGCTCAGCCACGGCCCGCTGGTGGAAGAGATCGGGGGAACAATCTAGCTTGCCAGCCCTCGCGCTCATTGTCTCATGCCGATCCGGTTCCGCTCCGCCCTTGTCGTTGCCTGTGTTTTCAGCCTGGCCGCGTGCCGCTCTACGGCTCTCACATCTGAAGCGAACACGGCGCCGCTTCGTGTGGTCTCCGCGAACCTCCGTCTGAACGTTGACTCCGACGGGGAGAACGCGTGGCCGAACCGCCGCGACGCGGTCGCCCGCGCCCTCGACGAGGCCGACCTGTTCGGCGTCCAGGAGGCCCTGCCGGACATGCTGGCGGACCTCGACGCTCGGCTCCCCGAGATGGCCCGCATCGGCACAGGCCGCGAGGCCGACGGCGGGGGCGAGGCCAGTTCCATCTTCTACCGGACCGACCGGTTCGATCTGCTCGACAGCGGCACGTTCTGGCTCTCGGAGACGCCCGAGGTCGCGGGCAGCCGGTCCTGGGACGCCGCCCTTCCGCGCATCGCAACGTGGGGCCGCTTTCGCGACCGGAGGACGGGGGCGATGTTCGTCTACCTCAACACGCACTTCGACCACATCGGCGAGACAGCCCGCCAGCAGAGCGCGCAGCTCATCGCCGAGCGCCTGCCCGCGCTGTCCGACGGCGGCGCCGCGATCGTCACCGGCGATCTCAACTCGACGCCGGAATCGGCGGCCTACGCGACGTTCGCGGCGGCCGGCCTCCGCGACGCTCGCCTCATCTCGGAGACGCCCGCCAGCGGGCCGAACCGCACCTGGAATGACTTCGGGCGCGCCGAGGACGAACGCCGGATCGACTACGTGCTTCTCAACGGCCCTGTGACGGTCCTCGCCCTCCGCACCCTCGACGAGACCATCGGCGACGTGATGGGAACGGACGATCCGCACGAGCTCTCCGACCACTACTTCGTCGTGGCAACGGTCGTGGTGGAGCCACGGTAGCAGAACCAGCCTTCCGCTGGTGGTGCGCGCCGCCAGCAACGGCGAGGGTGATTTCTGGTGGTCCTGCGACGTCGGTGGACGTCGCCTGCACGCGGTTGTGGGGCCGCTGCGCCACGCCCGTCGGCGACGTGCAGCCCCGACTGGGACTCCTGTGCCGATGAGCCGCACCCTGCCATGCTCGTTTTCCTGAGAATAGTCCCGACACCCCGAAGACCTACTCTTTTTTCTCCAGATATCAAACCCATCACGTACCATAGCCGCAACGCGGACCGAGTTCACCCATCGATCCGATCTCTTTTCATTCCGCGGCCTTCATGGTAGGAGGCCGCACTGCCCCGCACGACCATGCCCCTCCAGATCACAGCCTCACAGGCGCTCGTCATCGAGCTCGGCATGCACGTCACGACGACTCCGGCCTTCGCGGAAGAGCTCGAAGCCTCGCTCCAACAGGCCCAGTCGACCGCCGAGGCCCAGCTCGACCCGGACCTGTATGCGGCGCTCGACTGGCCCGTCACCTTCCCCGCCTACTACCAGTTCCTGCTGGACTTCGCCCAGTGGGTGCCCGACCAGAGCGACAACCCGGGCTGGCAGATCCCTGGGACCGACCACTACCAGGAGGTCTACGACCGCCTCTGCCACTTCTACTACCTCATCGACCAGTCGGTCGACGGTGCGCCGCCGGCCCAGAACGACCCGTGGTTCTGCGACTGGCTGGTGCGGTACGCCGACGCCTGGGGCAGCTTCCTCAACACGCCCGGCTCGTTCACCGAGGCCGACCTCCAGAGCTACATCCAGTTCTCCCCGCAGTACCGCGTCGAGGACTCGCTCGTCGACGGGAAGCCGAACGCGCCGAGCGGGTGGAACACGTTCAACCAGTTCTTCGCCCGCGAGCTCAACCCCGGCCTCCGGCCGATCACGCAGCCGATGAACAACGCCCTCGTGACCTCGCCTGCCGACTGCACCTATCACCAGTCGTACCCCATCGACGACAACTCGAACGTGCAGGCGCCGGACGGGCAGGTCCTGCTCAAGGGCACCCACGCCATCGGCTCCATCCCGGAGCTCCTCGACGGGAGCCCGTACGCGGACGCGTTCGCGGGCGGCGTCTTCGCCCACTACTTCCTGGCGCCGTACTCGTACCACCGCTTCCACACGCCGGCCGCCGGCAAGATCGTCGAGTGCCGGCCAGTCCAGGGCCTGACCTACCTCGCCGTCAACATCACGGACAGCCAGTTCGACGCGCCCGACGACGCGGACGACGGCTACGAGTTCAAGCAGGCCCGCGGCATCCTCATCGTCGACACGACAGGCTCAGAGTACGGCGACGTCGGGCTGGTGGGCGTCGTGCCGGTCGGGATGTGCCAGGTCTCGTCGGTCCACATGACGGCGACGCTGAACTCGGAGCTGCTGAAGGGCGACGAGTTCGGCTACTTCCTCTTCGGCGGCTCCGACATCATCCTGCTGTTCCAGAAGGGCGTCGTCCAGTCTCTGAACGAGAGCACGGACTACCGGCACTACGGTCAGGAGAGCGCCGAGTGCACGTCGCCGTCGTAGCGAGGCCCGCCCGCGCTGGCGGCGCGTGTCGCCAGCGCGGAGGCCCGGGACTCAGAGCGCGCCGCGAAGCTTCTCGGCCGTGACGATGCGTCCGATGGCGAGCGCGAACGCCGCCTCGCGCATCGAGCTGCCGAGCGCCTTCATCTTGTCCGCCACGTCGTCGTAGGCCTTCAGCAGGATCTGCTCCAGGCGCGCGTTGACGTCGGCCTCGCTCCAGCGGTACTGCTGGAAGTTCTGGCTCCACTCGAAGTAGCTCACGATGACGCCGCCCGCGTTCGCGAGGATGTCGGGCACGACGAGCACGCCGCGCTGGGCGAGCACCTGGTCCGCGTCGGGCGTGACGGGGAGGTTGGCGCCTTCTACGACGAGCCGTGCCTTGACCGTGTCGACGTTGCCGGCATGGATGGCGCTCTCGATGGCGGCCGGGATGAGCACGTCGCAGTCGACGCCCATGAAGTCGTCGCCCGAGACGGGCTCGGCGCCGGCGTAGCCGCGGAGCGTTCGGTCGCCGTCCTCGCGGCGGACGTAGCGGACCAGGTCGTCGAGGTCGAGCCCTTCGGCCTTGAAGTAGCCGCCGGTGTGGTCGCTCACCGCGACGACGGTCGCGCCCTGCTCCGCCAGCAGCAGCGCCGCGTTCATGCCGACGTTGCCGAAGCCCTGGACGGCCACGCGGAGGTCGGCCGGCGCCTTGCCGAGGTGGTCGCGCGCCGCGGCCAGCGTCGTGAGCATGACGCCGCGGCCGGTCGCCTGCTCGCGGCCGGGCGAGCCGCCCAGTTCCAGCGGCTTGCCGGTCACCACGGCCGGGTTGTAGCCATGCTGGCGACCGTACTGGTCGACGATCCAGGCCATCGTCTGGGCGTTCGTGCCCATGTCGGGTGCCGGGACGTCGCGGTTCGGCCCGAGGATGAGGTGGATGCGCGAGATGTAGCGCCGCGTCACGTGCTCCAGCTCGCGCTCGGTCAGGTCCGGCGGGTTGACGTTGACGCCGCCCTTGCCGCCGCCGAACGGGATGTCGACCAGCGCGGTCTTGTAGGTCATCGTCTCGGCCAGCGCCCGGACCTCCTGCTCGTCGACGAGCGACGAGAACCGGATGCCGCCCTTGAACGGCCCGCGCGAGCCGTTGTGCTGCACGCGATAGCCCATGAACGTCGTGAACGAACCGTCCTCGCGGTAGAGCGGGACCTCGACGCGCATCTCGCGGAACGGCGTCCGGATGAGCGTCCGCCACTCGGGGCTGAGGTCGAGCAGGTCGGCGGCGCGGGTGAAGTTGCCGGTGGCGATCTCGTAGGCCGAGACCTCGGGGCGGTCGGACATGGGGCAGGTAGGCAGAGGGGACGGAAGCGCTCCCGGGGACTCCCCAGCGCCCGCCACGGTTTCGCCCGGCCGGCTGGCGGCCACGCCCCAGATCAGTCGCGGACGTAGATCCAGACCCCGCCCGGTGGCATGTGGACCGCCGAGGGCGCTCCGCCGAGAATCTGCACCGAGCCCGGCACGATGCCATCCGGCGTAATCACGGCCCGCTCCGTGTCCGCCGACGCCACGAGCCGCCAGTCGCCGTCGGGCACGTCCACCTCGATTCGGACCGCCTGGCTGCCGGAGTTGAGCCCGACGAGCACGCGGTCTCCCACCACGTATGCCAGTGCCTGCGGGTCGCCGCTGGTAAATGGACGGACCCACCCCTCCGGTACCGGTTCATCCACGCGGAAGACTGTACCGGCATCGCTCAGCCGGAGCGCGATCAGCCCGCGCCACCAGGCCTCCATCTCAGCGACGTTGACTGGCCCTTCAGCCTGCCCGACCGTCTCCCACCGGAAGTCGTTGGCGGACCGCAGGTTGTAGGTGTCGCCCCGGCCCTTGATGTAGATGGTGGCGAGCGGCATCTCGTCACGGGCCCACGCGCCACCGATCTCGGCCGGCAGCGGCGCGAGCCCCTTCGACCGCGCGATCTCGGTCCCGCCGTGCATCACGATCGGTCCGAGCGACGTCATCAGCAGCGTCGCCGCGATCCGCATCTCGGCCGCGCGGACGCCCTGCTGGCCGTCCCACGCACAGTCGCCCTCCTGGCAGCTGGCGAAGCGATCCGCCAGCGCCCAGTTGTCGTGGATGTCGAGGTAGTTGATGCCCGCCGTCGGCGTCGGCTCCTCCGGGTAGGCGTTGGCGACGCCCGCCAGCGCGGCGTCGCGCGCCGAGGCGTCGCCGCCGGCAAAGCCGCGGCTGGCGGGGGCCGGCGCCGGGTCCTCGCCGGGCGAGCCCTTGAAGGCGTTGCGTGCATCGTCCTGGAAGAAGGTGATGGGCGCGTCGGCCTTGTACCAGTCCCACGACGGGTTCGCCTCGTAGTCGGGGTCGCTGCTGCCGATCCACGGCTCGCCGTAGATCAGGACGTCCTCGCCCAGTTCGGCCTGGAGCCAGCGTAGCGTCTGCTCGTCGGTCTGCCCCGCGAGGTCGATCCGGAAGCCGTCGACCCCGAACACCTCGACCAGCTGGTGGAGCTGGTCGAGCAGCCAGCGCTGAACGAACGGGCGGTTCTCCGACTTGACCTCGTTGCCGAACGCGCCGATGTGGTTTCCCTGCTCGTCGAGGCGGTAGTAGTACCACTTGTCGATCCCGTTGAAGGTCAGGACCTGCTCGGCGCCATCCATGTTCTCGCCGGTGTGGTTGAACACGACGTCGACGAGGACAGCCATGCCGCGCTGGTGGAGCGCGTCGACGAGGTCGCGGAACCGCTCGCGCTCGCGGCCCGGCTCGTCGCCCGCCGAGCGGAATCGGCTCTCGATGGCGAGCGCGTGCGTCGTCCGGTAGCCCCATTGGTAGTTCTCGGTCGCGATGCCCTGCTCGATCATGAACGGGTCGTCGCCGAAGGCCGCCGCCCAGAGCGAGTCCGGGTAGTGGAGATACTCCTGGACGGGCATCAGGTGGACCGTGTTGATCCCGAGTCGCTCCAGGTAGTCCAACCCGATGGGCTCTCCCCTCTCATTGCGCAGGCCCGGCATCGCCGCCGCTTCGAGTGGCCCGACGCCCTCCGCCAGCGGCAGGCGGTCGGTAAAGTCCTGAAGGTGCATCTCGTAGGCGACGATGTCCGCCATCGCCGGGCGACCGCCCTCGACGGGCTGAGGCCGGGCGAACCGCTCCGTCCAGATCCGGGCTCGTCCCCACGAGTCGTCCGAGACGAGCGCGTACGGGTCGGAGACGCGTTTGCCCGTCTGGTTCGTGAACGCCGAGCCGGGCCCATCGGGGCCGTAGACCGAGAAGTCGTACCACCAGCCGTCCAGGTCCTCCTCGATGATCGTGGTCCAGACGCCCGAGCCGTTCCGGCGGCCGAGCCGCTGGTGGCGCTCCTCAGGCCCGGTTCGCGTCGGATAGAGATGGACGACGACGGAGTCGGCGCGAGGCGCGAACAGGCCGACGTACGTCCGCGACGACGGCGGGCGCTGCGCGGCCCGGCTGCCGGGCGGCGTGCCACCGTTGTGATAGACGCGAGCCCCGAGGAGCGGGCCGCCGCCGCGTCCCTGCGTGCCCTGGGGCGCGTCACGCCAGAGCCCGTCGAACCGGGCCAGCGCGCGGAGCGTCTGGCCCTCGACCTCGGCCGTCACGTAGTGCACCTGATGCGCGTCCAGGCGGTGCGTCGTGAGGAGCGCCGTCTCGGCCTCGTGCGGCACGACCGCCAGCACCGCCGTCGGCGTCCCGTCCCAGCGCTCGACGTGGTAGGCCTCGGGCAGAAGCGGCCGGGGCGCCCCCTCGACACGGACCCAGATCGCGTCGGCGCCACGAAGCTCGGCGACGAGCCGCGCCGCGACCTCGCCGTGGCGATACACCATGTTGCCGGCCTCGACGTTCGGCGCCCCGACGGGTGGATCCAGCCACCGGCCGCCATCGATCCGAAACTTGAACGGCACGGCCGGGCCGAGGCCGACGGCGGCCGGGTCCGGCACGTCCAGCGTCCACACGTCACCGGTCGGCGACAGTGCCCAGGCCGGATCGTCCATGTCACCACTCCAGCCCCGGAAGGCGCCGGTTACGACGACACGCTCGGGCGTGACGCCGTAGAGCGCCGGGTCGAAGACGAACGTCGCCCCGCCGCCGGTCTTCACGTAGCCGCGGGCGCGGTCATCCGCGGTCTGGGCCGAGGCGCTGGCAGCGGTCGCCAGCAGGGCGAGGACGAGAAGTCGAGACATGGCGAGAGGCGAAGGCGCGCTCGAAAGTAAGCGCTTCCACCCTTTCGCCTACTCGGGCGGGCGGGCGACGAAAAACCCGTAGCGGAGCGCGCCGGTGCGGTAGGCGAGGTCGAGCCGCAGGATCGTCAGGACGAAGCGTCGGTCACGCATGGAGGCATCGCGGAGGTACTGGCGGTAGCGCGCGTCGGCCGCCAGCCCCCGCGCGACGCGGCGGGCGACGATCCGCCACGTCGGCGCGACGGCGCGGCTCCAGTTCTCTTCCTGCTCCACGACGAGACCGGCGGCCTCCATCCAGGCGCGGTTCTCGGCGGCCGTGCCCAGCCCGTCGAGCCGGCCCTCGCGGCAGATGGGCTCCAGCAGGTGGCGGACCTCCCACGGGCGCGCCGACGGCGACGCCATCCAGACGCACAGCGCGAACCGACCGCCGGGCCGGAGCACACGGGCGACCTCGGCGAACACGCGCGGGCGCTCCGGCATGTGCGTCGTGCTCTCGATGGCCCACGCCGCCTCGAAGCCGTTGTCCGGCAAGCCGTTGGCGAGCCAGTCGCGAACGAGGAAGGTCGGCCGGGATTGAACGTCTCCCTCCCGCTGGCGGGCGATCTCGGCCTGCGCGGGCGACAGCGTCAGCCCGGTGACCTCGGCGCCGCGCGCGGCCGCCAGCCACGACGTGCCCCCGTAGCCACAGCCGACGTCGACGGCACGCACGCCCTCCCCCACTCCGACCGCGTCGAGCACACGGAGCGACAGCGCCTCGGTCGCCGCCTCGACCGTCTCTCGGCCCGACTCGAACAGGCCGTGGTGGACGTGCTCCCCCCAGACCTCGCGGTAGAACGCGTCAAGTTCGTCGTAGTGACCGCCGACGGCGGTGCGGTCGAGGTCGGTGCGCGGAACGATCACAGCGGAGACGGCAGAGCGGCTCCAAGGTCGCGCGTACGGCGGGCGATGTGTATCGCCCGCCGTGCCTCAATAGAGCACGCGGGCGCGGATCGTTCCCTCCACCTCACGGAGCGCGTCGAGCGCGGCGTCCGAGGTCTCCACGTCCACGTCCGTCACGACGTAGCCGAGGTCACCGCGCGTCTGGAGGTACTGCGAGCCGACGTTGACACCGAGCCTCGAAAAGACGCCGTTGACGGCCGCCAGCACGCCGGGCACGTTGCGGTGGACGTGGAGGATGCGGTGGCAGTTCGGGTGCGGCGGGAGCGCGACCTCAGGGAAGTTGACCGACGTCACCGTACTCCCGTTGTCGCTGTAGCGGACCAGCTTGCCCGCCACCTCGGCGCCGATGTTCTGCTGCGCCTCGATGGTCGAGCCGCCGACGTGCGGTGTCAGCAGCACCCGGTCGATGCCCTGAAGCGGCGAGCCGAACGCCTCGTCGTTCGACCGTGGCTCGACCGGAAACACGTCGACGGCGGCCCCCGCCAGGTGGCCGTCGCGGAGCGCCACCGCGAGCGCGTCGAGGTCGACGACGGTCCCGCGCGAGGCGTTGATGAACACCGCGTCGTCGCGCATGAGCGCGATCTCGTCCGCGCCGACGAGGCCGCGCGTGGCCGGCGTGTCGGGCACGTGGAGCGTCACGATGTCGGACTGGCGGAGGAGGTCGGCGAGGTCGTGGGACGGGTGCGCGTTGCCCAGCGGGAGCACGTCGGCCGTGTCGAAGAACAGGACGCGCATGCCCAGCCCTTCCGCCAGCACCGAGAGCTGCTTGCCGATGTTGCCGTAGCCGACGATGCCGAGCGTCTTGCCGCGGATCTCGCGGCTCGTCCCGACGCTCTTGCCCCAGCCGCCGCGGTGCGCCTGCGCGTTCTTCTCCGGCACGCCCCGCAGCAGCAGAATCGCCTCCGCGAGGACCAGTTCGGCGACCGAGCGTGTGTTCGAGAAGGGCGCGTTGAAGACGGCCACGCCGCGCCGGCTGGCCGCGTCGAGGTCGATCTGGTTCGTCCCGATGCAGAACGCGCCGACGGCGACGAGCCGCTCGGCCGCCTCGAAGACGGCGTCGGTGAGCTGCGTCCGCGAGCGGATCCCGAGGAAATGGACGTCGCGGACGAGGCCGGGCAGGTCCGCCTCCGGGACCGTCCCGGGCAGGCGCGTCACGTTGTGGTAGCCGGCCTCCGAAAACGTCTCGATGGCGGTCTCGTGGACGCCTTCGAGCAGGAGGATCTGAATCTTGTCTTTGTCGAGCGAGGTCTCGGCCATCCGACGGGTGCAGCGTTCTGAGTGTGTGGGGTACCGCCACACGGCGGCGCGTGTCGCCAGCGGCTAGCCGACGACCTGGAGGCGGGCGTACGCCAGCTTGAGTTTCTTCATCCCGACCGACCGGAAGTTCACCGTCGCCGCCGCCCGCTCGCCGGTGCCCTCGATCGAGATCACCTTGCCATTGCCGAACGACTGGTGGTGGACCTGGACGCCAGGCACGATACGGGCCTCGCCCTCGTCGTAGACGACGGTCCGCTCGCTGCGCGCCGCCTCCACCGACTTCGTGCGGCGCGGCTTCGCGTCGTCCGGGCGGAGCGACTGCTTCCAGTAGTCGGGCTGGAGGTCGCCGTAGCTGCCGAAGCCGCCCTCGGACGACTGGAAGCGCCCCTGGCGCGTCTCGAACCGCCCGCCGGACTCCGTCCGCATCAGGTCGTCGCCCTCCAGCTCGTCGAGGAACCGGCTGCGGACGCTCGACTGCTGGTCGCCGTAGCGGTAGCGGCTCCGGGCATAGGTCAGGAAAAGCGCCTCCTCGGCGCGCGTCACGCCCACGTAGAGCAGACGCCTTTCTTCCTCCAGCTCTGTCGGGTCCTGCGCGGCCTTCGCCAGCGGAAAGAGGCCCTCTTCGAGGCCGGTCACGAACACGACCTTGAACTCCAGCCCCTTCGAGGCGTGGAGTGGCATGAGCGTGTCGCGGTTCTCGTCGTGCT
>CAYPVZ010000050.1:0-12020 GCA_964414235.1 uncultured Rhodothermales bacterium
CCAGTGGGGCGAGGCGGAGCCGCCGGCCGCCCTCGACGTCCCGCATGCCCGGCTGGTGGAGGCGATGGACGAGTACCTCGGCCGGATGACGGCGCCGCCGACGGGCGACGCGCCGGGGATGTACCCGTTCGGGCACCCGCGCTACGCCGGCCAGATGCTGAAGCCGCCGCACCCGGTCGCGCTGGCGGCCTACGCCATCGCGGCGCGCATCAACCCGAACAACCACGCGCTCGACGGCGGTCCGCCGACCAGCGCGATGGAGAAGGAGGTCGTGGCCGACCTCGCGGCCATGTTTGGGTTCGAGACGCCGCTGGGGCATCTCACCGGCGGCGGGACGGTCGCCAACCTCGAAGCGCTGTTCGTGGCGCGCGAGGAGACGGGCGGAAAGGGGATCGCGGTGAGCGCCGAGGGCCACTACACGCATGCCCGGATGGCCGGCGTCCTCGGCCTCGGCTGCACGGCGGTCGCGGCCGACGCCGCGGGGCGGATGGACCTCGACGCGCTCGACGCCGTGCTCCGCGCCGGTGATGTCGGCACGGTCGTGCTGACGGCGGGGACGACGGGGCTCGGCGCCGTCGACCCCATCGCCGAGGCGATCCCGCTGTGCCGGCGCTACGGCGCGCGCGTCCACGTCGACGCGGCCTACGGCGGCTTTTTTCGGCTGCTGGCCGACGCCGCCCGCCCGCCGGAGGGCTTTCCTGCCGAGCACTTCCGCGCCATCGCCGGGGCGGACTCGGTCGTCGTCGACCCGCACAAGCACGGGCTCCAGCCCTACGGCTGCGGCGCGGTCCTCTTCGCCGACCCGGCCGTCGGGCGGCACTACCGCCACGACTCGCCCTACACCTACTTCACGTCGGCCGACCTCCACCTGGGCGAGATCAGCCTCGAATGCTCGCGCCCGGGCGCGGCGGCCGGCGCGCGCGGGCTCACGCTGAAGGCGCTCCCGCTCGCGGCCGACGACGGCCTCGGCCCGATCCTCGCCGCCGGCCTCCGCGCGGCGCGCGCCTTCCACGGGCATCTGGAGGCCGCCGAGCACCTCGCGCCCATCCTCGCCCCCGAGACGGACATCGTCGTCTACGCCCCGCTGGCGGAGTCGCTCGGCGAGATCGATGCGCGCAGCGCCGCCATCTTCCAGGCCGGCATGGAAGATCCGGACGACCCGGTCTTCGTCAGCCTCTTCCGCCTGTCGGGGGAGCGTCTGAAACGCCGCTTCCCGGATCTGACGGGAGAGGAGCCGGCGGCACGCGTGCTCCGGAGCGTCCTCATGAAGCCCGAGCACGAGGCCTGGGCGGCCCGGCTGGCGGCGCGCCTCGACGCGCTGGCGGCGTCCGCCCTGTAGAGACCGCCAGCCCGCGGGCGGAGCGGATTCGGTGAACGCCTTGCGCCGCCCGGTGCGGACGGGCACTTTGCGCCTCCGTCCTCCCGATTCCGCATGGCCCGCTCCGATTCTCGCACCGACGTCCTCGCCGGGCGCAACCCCGTCCGCGACGCCCTCGACCGGGGCGACGGGCGCGTCGAGAAGGTGTACCTGCAGAACGGCGCGCACGGCAGCGCCATCGACGCGATCCGGCGGGCGGCGCGGGCGGCGGGCGTGCCGGTCCAGATGGTGCCGCGGCCGAAGATCGACGGGCTGGCGCCGCAGGCCGAGCACCAGGGCGTCGTCGCCGTCATCGCGCCGGTGGCGTATCTCGACCTCGACGCCATGCTCTCCGGCATCGCCCCGACGCTCGACGACGTGCGCCAGCAGAAGCCGGTGCTCGTCGTGCTCGACGAGATCGAGGACCCGCGCAACTTCGGGGCGATCCTCCGGAGCGCCGTCGCGGCCGGCGCCGACGGCGTCATCGTGCCCGAGCGGCGGATGGCGCCGCTCTCGGCCGTCGCGGTGAAGGCCAGCGCGGGGACGGCGCTCCAGATCCCCATCGCGCGCGCGTCGAGCCTCGCCGATGCGCTGCTCCAGCTCAAGGAGCGCGGCTACTGGGTCGTCGGGCTGGCGGACGACGGGGCGGCGGGCGTCGAGCAGACGACCGTCTGGGCCTACGACTGGGACCGGGCGGTCGCCGTCGTGGTGGGGAACGAGGGCAGCGGGCTGCGGCCGGGCGTCCGCTCCGCGTGCGACGTGCTCGCCTCGATTCCGATGCGCGGGCCGGCCGAGTCGCTCAACGCGAGCGTCGCCGCCGGCATCGCGCTCTTCGCCGCCGTCAAGGACCGGCCGTAGGCGGGCGACGCGCGCCGCCAGTCGAGCGGGCCGGCATAAAAAACGGCGGGGCGACCCGAGGCCGCCCCGCCGATCCCTCTGCGGAGGAGTCCGAAGACCCCTCCTGTCTCACCCAACCCGGGCAAGAACCGACGGGCCGCGCGCGAGGGGAGCGCGGCCGGGCGCCTCAGGAGCGGCGCCGAAGGCCGTAGACGATCTTGCGGATCGTGTCGAACTGGAGGTACGGATGCTGCTCGCGAAGCTCCTCGATGGCCTCGTATGCAGGCATGTCCTGGTTCCGCATGGTCCGGAACTGCTGGCGGATCTGGTAATCCCGGACTCCCTTCTCGTTGAGCAGGTTGTGCTCTTCGAGGAGATGGTAGACCTCGTCCGGGACGAGGTCGCCGAGGGGATTCTGGTCGAGCGTGATCTCCATGAGTGGCGGGGATTGAACCGTCGATGGTGTGTCGACAGCGACGGTACACATCACTCGCGCGTCCACCGCGGATGTCCTCGGCGAACGGTTCGGGAGAGCGGCCGAACGGTCAGGGCGCCGGCTCCGGCGGAAACGGCGGCTGCGTCGCGACCTCGGCGACGACGTGGGTCCAGGCGGTGACCGCCAGCCACCGGCGCCCGCCCCGTGCCCGGAGCCGGCCCGTGACGAGGAGGTGGTCTTCGACCGCCAGGCCGTGGCCCTCGGGGAGCCGGAGCGCGAACGCGTCGCCGCCGGTCGCCAGCCAGACGTCGCCGCGCGTGTCGATCTCGGTGACGATCCCGTCCATGGACGCCTCGACGATGCGGCCGTGCACGTCGACCGTGTCCAGCACGGCGGGCGTCGCGTCGGAGAGGACGGGGCGGGCGTCCGGGTAGGCCAGCGGCCCGGACTGGCGGGCGAGCAGGCCGAGCGCGACGGCGAGGCCGCCGACGCCCAGCAGGGTCGCCAGGACGAGCCGGAGGGTCACGCGGTCTCGGCGCGGGCGGCCTGGGTGAGCGAGCCGAGTGTCGAGCCCTGCGCCGCGAGCGCGATGGCACCGAGGACGGCGTAGAACACGAGCCCGGAGGCGTGGACGAGCAGCGCGTACGTCGCGGCGGGCGTCACGGCCACGCCGAAGAGGAGCGTCAGGGCCTCGACCGTCGCGTAGTGGAACGAGCCGGTGCCGCCCGGCGAGGGCAGCGCCATGCCGATGCCGCCGATGGCCATGACCGCCCAGGCGTCGAGCGGACCGAGCCCGTAGGCGGCGTCGAGGCCGAGCAGGCGGAGCGGGAGGTCGGCCATCAGGCCGTAGCAGATCCAGAGGAGGATCGTCGAGAGGACGAGCATGCCGGGCCGCCCGCTGCGGACGACCGAGGCCAGCCCATCGCGGAACGCGCCGAGCGCGCCCGCCACTCGCCGCCCGCCGCCGCTGCGGACGAACCAGATGGTGACCACGGCCACGGCGATCACGAGCACGACGGCCAGCGCCACCGCCCACGCTGGCGGTGCCGCCAGTGTGGCGCGGAGGTTCTCGGCCACGGCGCCTGTAATTCCGCCGATGCGGTCGCGGAACAGGACGACGACCGACGCCAGCGCCGCGCCCAGCGCGAGCACGTCCAGCACGCGCTCGGCGACGACGGTCCCGAGCACGCCCGAGAACGACGCGGGCGCCCGCCGCGCCACGTTCGCCGTCCGCACCACCTCCCCCAGCCGCGGCGCCGTGTAGTTGACGAGGTACCCGATGGCGACCGACGCCGACGTCAGCCGGAGCGGGACGCGCCCGTCGCGGTCGGGGAGCGCGTCGATGAGGATCCCCCAGCGCCACGCGCGGATCGCGACCGACGCCAGCCCGACGAGCACGTAGGGCACGAGCCAGCCCCACGCGCCGTCCGCCAGCGCGCGGCCGACGGCGTCGAAGTCGGCGCCGCGCAGGGCGAGCCAGAGGAGGAGGCCGCCGAGCACGAGGCTGAGGACGAGCGAGAGGAAGCCGCGGAGGCGGACGGGCATGAGCACAAGCGAAGCGCGGGGCCGCAGACTGGCGGCCCCGCGCCCAACGCGCCCCCGGGGGCGCGGTTCGGAAGGATTCGGGAAGCTAGCGGAGGTCGACGACCTCGGTGCCTGAAGGCGCCGCGAACCGGAACGTCGAGGCCGGCAGGCGCGGGTTGCGCTGGACGTCGCGGAGGTCGAAGGCCAGCGTGCCCCCGTTCGTGTCGTGGACCCGGACGCGCGTCGGGATGGCGTCCGACGAGCGGACGTAGAGCGTCACGTCGCGCACCGACGAGCCCGACTGGCGGGGGCGGAGCGTGAGCACGTCGTGCCGCGCGCCGCCGACGGTCGCCGTCGTGGCGCCGGTCACCCGGAACACGTCGAGGTAGTCTGTGAAGAGCTGGCCGACGTTGAAGCCGACGCGGGCCGGCTCGTAGTCCTGCACGACGACCTGCTCGTCGTCGCGCGAGAACGACCACAGCGTGGCGCCGTCGGTCACGAGCACCTGATCGCCGAGGTCGAGCCGGAAGGCCTCGCCGCGGACCGACAGCGTGCCCTGGAGGCGCTGGCCGCCGGTCGTCTGCGTGAATGTGGCCTGGAGCGACTGGATGGCGCCGTAGCGCTGCTGGAGCTGCCGGGCGACGGCCTCGGGCGTCTGCGCCGCCGCGGGCACGACGAGCGCGGCCGCCAGCGCGGCGAGAAGCGTGGAGCGTAGCGTCACGATCATGGGGGTGGGGGGACGGTGGAGATGAACGGCGGATCACCGGGGATCGTTCAAGCGCCGTGCCGCGTCTCGGGCCGTGACGCCTTCGACACAGACTCGACACATCCGTGCGGCTCCGCATCGTCTCGGGCGGCCAGACCGGCGTGGACCGCGCCGCCCTCGATGCCGCGCGGTCACTCGGGATCGTCACGGGCGGCTGGTGCCCGGCCGGCCGCTGGGCCGAAGACGGCCCGATTCCAGCCCGATATGCCCTTCAGGCAACGGAGTCGACCGATCCAGCGGAGCGGACGCAACGCAACGCCCGCGACTCCGATGCGACGCTGGTCGTCGCTCCCGAGCCGCTCGCGGGCGGCACGGCGCTGACAGTCGAGGTGGCACATCGGCTCAATCGTCCGGTGTTCATCGCATGGCCGGTGCCCGCGACCGTAGACGCCGCCGTCGCGTGGATCGAACGGTCGGTACCGGCTGGAGGAACGCTCAACGTGGCCGGTCCGCGCGAGAGCGAGGTGACCGGCATCGGCGCCGCCAGCGCGGCGTGGCTGGCGGCCGTCCTCGGCAGGCTCAGAGGGTGAACTGGACCGAGACGGTGAACCGGGTCCGGACGGGCAGACCGTCCTGGTGGCCCGGCCAGAACCGGGTCTGACGGACGGCCTCGATCGCCGCCGCGTTCAGCCGTGGGTCCGGCGAGCGGAGCACGACATGATCCGAGGTCGTCCCGTTCGTGTTGATGATAAACTGCACCAAGACCGTCCCGCTGACGCCGTCGGCACGTGCGTCCTCGGGGTAGATCACGTGGCTCGCCAGTGCCGGGGTCCCGTTGACGATCTCCGGGGGAGACTCAGTGACCTCGTAGATTTGTGTCGTGTCGCGGGGCGGCGGTTCCTCCCGTGGGGGGAGGGGGACCGCGCGGAACTGGATTGGCAGCGGCGCATCCGCCGGGACCGTCTGATCACCGACGGCGCGGAAGGTTAACGCGTGGGCCTCGGCGTCGACCGCGAGGTCGTACGGCATGCGGAGTGTCGCGGCGGAGTAGAAGCCATCGCGGCCGGGCGCCCCGTGGCGCTCGCGGAGTCGCCCGGTATAGCCCTCAAAGTCAGGGCCCTCCTCTGAGAAATCGAGGAGGACGAGGTAAAGGCGTCCATCGCGGACTTCCGCCCAGAACCGGTCCACGGCATAGTCCGGTACTCGCCAGCCGATGCGGCCGACGCCTTCGGCGACTGCCCCTGTGTCGGGACGCACGAGCGGGGCGCTGAGCGACGTCCACGGATGGTTAAGACCTCGGACGAGGTCTTCGCCCAGATCCAGCGATGCGACAGGGTCGTCCGACTCGATGACGTCGAGGACGCCGTACTGCTGCGCTCGCGTGCTCGTGGCAGCGGCGAGAGCCGCAAAAAGGAGAATCGTGATTTTCATGGCCTGAAGTCTACCGTGTACTCGGAGCACCTGACCTCTCGACGCCGCCAAGTTGGGGTGGGTGCTGCCTACGTCCGCGTCGTCCCGGTCTCGACCGCCCGTCGGAAGATGAGCAAGCCCTGAGCCACGTCGGGTTTGAGATCGACGGGAATCGGGAAGACGTTCTCGTTGCTCGCCTCGTCGTATTCCTCGGTGAGTTGCTCCCAGCGATAGTACCCGTCCGCGGACGGCGCGCCAAACAGAGCGAACAGGCCCGTGCGGATGTGCTCGACCGACGGGGCCTCCGTCGGGAGCGGTTGGAGCAGCACCTGTCGCACGCCGCCGCCCTCGACGACCAGCCCGATCCGCTTGAGGCCCGGCTCGCTGGCGGACCACATCAGCGTGCCCGCGCCTCGGCGAACCGTGCCGTCGTCGGGCGGCGGAAGCGCGGCGCCGACGCCCGCCCAGCGCTGATCGAGGGCAGCGAAAAGCACTCGGCTTCGAAGCGCCTCTTCCGGCTGCGCGCTGGCGGCGATCGCGACGAGACTGACGAGGACGACGAGGCGCCGCATCGGCTACGGCTCGTCGACGGCATGCCGGATCACCATCCGGTTCTGGGCTACATCGACATACAAGTCCACCGGTTGATGGGGCGCGCCTTCGTAGCCATACTCGACGACATCCCGAAGCTGGCTCCATCGGAAAAACCCGTCCTCGTCCGGTTCGCCGACGCGCTCGCGGAGTTGGCGGTCCATCTCGGCCCCATTCAGCTCCGCATCCGGCAGGGTCTGCACGATGAGCGTCTCGATGGTACCGTCTACGATCGTGAACCAGAGTCGGTCGAAAGCCTCGTCGTCGCTCATCCAGCCGAGCGAGCCCGCGCCATTGTCCAGCTCACCGAAGTCGGGTGGGGGGAGCGTCGGTCCGACCGTGCTCCATGGCTGGTCGAGCGCTCTGGCCAGCACGTCGGGATCGATGGTCGGCGCCTGCTGCTGCGCCGAGGCCGCGCTGGCGGCGAGAACGAGAAGGAGGAAGAGGCGAGGCATGGGCCTGAGGAAGACCCCGGCAAACTACTCGTCGCTGTACCGTTCTCCGCGACGTCGTTCGCCGCGCCCCATGCGGCCTTCGAAGAGGTCTTCCCCGGCCCGGAGCCGGCGGTACGCCGTCCAGAGCACAAGCCCGACGAGGGCCGCGCCGCCCAGCGTCACGACGAGGACCGGGATCCAGTACGAGTGGTCGAAGCCGCTCTCGATCCACTTCGGCTGCCGCAGCCGGACGTCGGGGTTGGTGAGCGCGGCCCAGACGAGGTAGCCGCCGGCCCCGAGGACGAACACGGCGACGGCCGCCAGTCCGGCGCGGACCGCCCGTACGCCGGTGTCCCGCGCGCTCACGCCGGCCGGACCGCCACGCCGGCCGCCGCGAGGTGCGCCTTCGCCTCGGCGACCGTCGTCTCGCGGAAGTGGAACATGGACGCTGCCAGCACGGCGTCGGCGCGGCCCTCGGTGAGTCCGTCCACGAGGTCGTCGAGCGTCCCGGCGCCGCCGGAGGCGATGACGGGCACGTCGACGGCGTCGTCGAGCGCGCGGAGGAGGGCGAGGTCGTAGCCCTCGCGCGTCCCGTCACGGTCCAAGCTGGTCACCAGCAACTCGCCGGCGCCGCGGCGGACGCCCTCGACGGCCCACGCGATGGCGTCGCGCCCGGTCGGCTGGCGGCCTCCGTGCGAGAACACCTCCCAGCCGCTCTCGGTCGCCCCGGTCCGCTTCGCGTCGATCGCCAGCACGACGCACTGGGCGCCGAACGCGTCGGCCGCGCGCGTGAGCAGGGCGGGGTCGCGGAGCGCGGCCGAGTTGACCGACACCTTGTCCGCGCCCGCCTCCAGCAGCTGGCGGACGTCCTCGACGGCGCGGACGCCGCCGCCGACGGTGAGCGGGATGAAGACCTCGTCGGCTGCGCGGCGGATCACGTCGAGCAGCGTCGCGCGGCCCTCGTGCGTCGCCGAGATGTCGAGGAAGACGACCTCGTCGGCGCCGGAGGCGTCGTAGAACCGCGCCTGCTCCACCGGGTCGCCTGCATCCACGAGGTCGACGAAGCGGACGCCCTTGACGACGCGGCCGTCGTGGAGGTCGAGGCAGGGGATGATCCGCTTGGCGAGCATGAGAAGGCCGGAGGGCTGAGAAGAAGTTCCGCCTGCGGGATGCTATCCCTTCCTTGCCTCGTCCCCCTCGCCCCCGAGCAGCGCCAGCCGGGCCGTCGAGAAACGCTCCAGGTCGACCTCATTTTTCTTGTGCCAGCACCAGAACTGCTGGCAGGGGAACCGATTCTCGTAGAGCGCGCGCCCGACGATGACCGAGTCGACGCCGTCGGGCACCAGCGGGAGCAGCGCCAGCAGGTCGCGGTAGTCGCCCACGCCGCCCGAGGCGGTGATGTGGGCCTTGTCGAGGTGGGACGCCAGCTCGCGGTAGGCCTCGATGTTGGGCCCTTCCAGCGTCCCGTCGCGGCTGATGTCGGTGTAGACGAAGCGCCGGACGCCGCGGTTTTCCATGTCGACCGCCAGGTCGATGGCGTCGACGCCCGAGCCGGTTTCCCAGCCTTCCGTCCGGACCTCACCGTCGCGCGCGTCGATGCCGACGACGATGCGGCTGGCGCCGAACTCGTGGATGGCCTCGCTCACGAGGTCGGGGTCGCGCACGGCGGCCGTGCCGAGGACGACGCGGTAGACGCCGAGCCCGAGCATGGCGCGGACGTCGTCGAGCGTCCGGAGCCCGCCGCCGACCTGGATCGGAACGTCGAGCGCCCCGGCGATCTTCGTGATGACGGCGCGGTTGTCGGAGACCTCGCCGGCCGCCGTCCGGGCCGCGTCGAGGTCGACCAGGTGGAGGACCTTCGCGTTCATGACCCGCCACAGCTTGGCCATGCGGACGGGGTCGTCGAAGTAGACCGTCTCGTCTTCGTAGCGCCCCTGACGGAGCCGCACACAGCGGCCACCTCGGAGGTCGATGGCGGGGATGACGAGCATGGATTACGGGGCCGGGGGGGACCAGTGGGCGAACCTACGGAGCATCGCCTGGCCCGCGCGGGCACTTTTCTCGGGGTGGAACTGGACGCCGACGACGTTCCCACGGCCCACCACGGCTGGCACGTCGCCCCCGTAGGCCGCCGTCGCCAGCACGTCTGACGTCTCGGCCGGCGCGGCGTGGTACGAGTGAACGAAGTAGACCCACGTGCCGTCGGCGCCGTCGAGGACCGGGTGCGCGCGCCCGCCGTCCAGCCGGTTCCAGCCCATGTGGGGCACCTTGAGCCGCCGCCCGTCGGCGTCCTCGACGCCCTCCGGGAAGCGGACGACACGGCCGGGGAGGAGGCCCAGTCCGCGGTGCTCGCCGCGCTCCTCGGACGCCTCGAACAGGAGCTGCATCCCCACGCAGACGCCGAGGAGCGGCACGCCGGCCGCCGCGCGCTCGGCGACGACGTCCGCCAGCCCGCGCTGGCGGAGCGCGTCGGCGCAGGCCCCGAAGGCGCCCACGCCGGGGAGCACGAGGCGCTCGGCGGATTCGATGCGCGCCGGATCGCCGGAGCGCTCCACCTCGACGCCGGCGGCCGCGAAGGCCTTCGCCAGCGACCGGAGGTTGCCGATGCCGTAGTCGATGATCGTGGTCATGGACCGGATGTAACGCCGGGAGGGGGGACGGGCCTGCCCGGTCTGCGCCCTTCCGCCATTCTCCATCGGGCCGTCACAGCCGAGTGATAAGCTGCGCGCATGTAGATTTCGTGCAGCCCTCCCGCTCCCGCGTGCGCCTCGCTCGGTTCCTCCTTCTCCTCGTCGTTGCGGGTGGCGCCCGTGCACAGCCCGTCCTCGACCGGTTCACCCGGGCGGATGGGCTACCCTCAGACTATGTCCAGGCGCTCTTCCAGGACCGCGTCGGGTTCCTCTGGATCGGGACCGACGCCGGGCTCGCCCGCTACGACGGCGTCGCCGTCCGCACGTTCACCGCCGACGACGGGCTGCCGGACCCGTTCATCTACGGCGTGGCCGAGGACCGCGACGGGACGCTCTGGGTGGCGACCTATCGCGGGCTGGCGAGGCGCGAGGGCGACGCGTTCGTCCCCGTCGACCAACCATTCGGGCGTGGCGTCGCCGTCACCTTGCGGTCGGACGGGGCTGGCGGGCTGGTGGCGTGGACACAGGATGAGGTGGCGGTTCGGCGTGAGGCGGGCTGGGTGAAGGCCGAGTTCCCCCGCCAATGGAATGGCAACCGTCGCCAGTTCATTCCCCTCGGGGATGGCCGCGTGCTCGCGTCCCGCTACGACGCGGAGCCCATCCTCGGGTCGCTGGCGGCCCGGAGCGACCAGACGGTGTGGAGCCGCGTTCCGGATGCGACGTCGGCGGCCGGCCCCCTCGGCCACGGCCGCTTCGTGCTCCAGCGGCCCGGCACGCTCGAGATCGGTCGGTTCGTAGGGCGGACGTTCGAGGCGGAACGTCGATTCTCTGCCGTTATGGCCGGCGGCATGCGTCTCGGCGACGTCACGCACGCCGCCGAGTTGGAGGGGAAGCGCCTCGTCGTCGTCACGCCCTACGACGGTGCGCTGTGGGTTTCCGACGACGGCCTCGTTCCGATTCTCGGGGATCGGGTAGAGGCGCTGGCGGTGGACTTTGAGGGTGGGCTGTGGCTCGGGACGTTCGGGCAGGGGCTCTTCCGCGTCCGCGGCTGGCATCTCACCCGTCTCACGGAGCGCCCGGCGAACCGGGTCCGCCTCATCGACGGCGTCGTCTGGGGGACGGGCGACGCGCTCACGGCCGTCGATCCCGCCAGCCTGGACGTGCGGGTGGACGCCAGCCGCGCGGCCCGGCTCGTCGACGGCCGTTCCGAGCAGACGCTGACCTGGACGTCGACTGTGCGCCTGTTCGACGGCGGCGAGCCCCTCGGCCAGTTCGCCGGCTGGTTCTCCGACCTCGATGCCCGAACCGACACGATCTGGGCCTCGACCTACGGGGCCGGTGTCTTCCGCTACCGGGACGGCGTGCTTCTCGACACCATCGGCACGGCCCGCGGGCTGCCGACGGGAATGGTCGAGCGGCTGGCAAGGACGCATCACGGGGTCTGGGCCCTCACCCGGTCCGAGGGTGCCGCGCTGCTCACGGCGCGGGGCGTCCGCGTGATCGGCCGGGCGGACGGGCTTCCGGGCTCGGCCGTCTACAGTCTCGCCGAGGTCGCCGGGACCGTCTGGATGGGGACCGACCACGGGCTGGCGCGATGGGACGGGACGCGTGCGACAGCCCTCGGCACCGACGTGCTCACCGGCCAGCGCGTCGTGGCGCTGTTCGAGCGGCCGGAGGTGCCGGGTGTCGTGTGGGCCGTCGGCGAGCGGTCCCTCTACCGAGTCGAGGGGGAGCACGTCCGGGCCGTCGGTGGCTTCCCGCTGCTCCTCGACGACGACGCCTCGATCACCGACGCGACCTATGACCCGGGCTCGGACCGCCTCTTCCTGGCGACGACGACCGGCCTCGTCGCCGCCGACCTCGGGGCCATCCCCAAGCCCGCGCCCGCTCCGCCCGCGGCCATCCGCCGCGTCCATGTCGACGGCGAGCCGCGACCGCTAAAGGGAACGCCACAGGCCGCCCGGCTTGGGGACCTCGCGCCCGGCCATCACCGCGTCGAGGTCGACGTGGTCGCGCTGGCCTTCGGCTACGTTCCCCGGCTCGAATACCGCCTCGACGGCGCACCCCTATGGCAGCTCCGCACCGACGACCTCGA
>CAYPVZ010000051.1:0-6202 GCA_964414235.1 uncultured Rhodothermales bacterium
GGGCGAGGGCGGGAAATACCACGTGAGCGTCGAGCCCGGCACGGTCGCGGCCGTCGTCGCCGCGTCGCGCTACGTCCCGTTCCCGTACGACTTCGAGATCCGGTTCGCGCCGGCCAGCCAGTTCCCGCAGACGAGCCGCCGGCTCGCGTTCGGCCAGGCCGAGATCCCGCTCCCGTTCGAGGTCTGGAACACGACCCTCGATCGCCGGCAGGAGGTGATCCTTGTGGAAGACGCCGACTCGCTGCGCAACGGGGTCTACGACCATGGCGACCTCATCATCCTCGTGGACGGAGAGACGCCGGGCGCCGAGCCCCAGCTCCAGGGCGGCCGCTGGCGCGCCGGCTGGGCCGTCCGCGTCCGGCCGCCGGACCCGACGGCGGAGCCCGGCGTGACGCCGGTGGCGCCGAAGCCCGGCGCCCTCCTCGTCTTCGAGACCGTCAAGCCGTTCGCGACGGGCGACGTCGTCGCCTTCTCGTTCACCGGCCCCCAGTTCGACGCCGAGCGCGCCGCCGACGAACTCGACGACGTCTACGTGGTGCCGAACCCGTACGTCGCCCAGAGCCGGTTCGAGCCGTCGAACCCATACCTCGTCGGCCGAGGCGAACGCCGGATCTACTTCATGAACCTGCCGCCGGAGTGCACCATCCGGATCTACACGATCACCGGCGAGCTGGTCCAGACCCTCACCCACTCCTCGACCGTCGACGACGGGCAGGAGCCATGGGACCTCACGACGCGCGACGGGATGGACGTCGCCTACGGGGTCTACCTCTTCCACGTCGACGCCCCGGGCGTCGGCGAGTCCGTCGGGCGGTTTGCCCTCATCAAGTAGCGCCATGCGACCGCAGCATCCGACCCTCCGGGCCGCCGTCCTGGCCGCGCTCGCCGCGCTGGCGGCGCCCGCCCACGCGCAGAACGTGTCGCGGACCGGGACCACGGCGGCCCCGTTCCTCCAGATCGGCGTCGGCGCCCGCGCGCAGGCGCTCGGCGGCGCCTTCACGGCCTCGGCCGACGACGCGACCGCGCTCTACTGGAACCCGGCCGGCCTCGCCGGCCTCGCCACAAGTGAGGTCGTCTCCGCTCACAGCGAATGGCTCGCCGACGTCCGTCACGACTACGTCGGCGTGGCCATGCCGCTGGCCGGCGGCGTCGTCGGCGCGTCCGTCACCCTCCTTGGGGTCCCTGAGATGCTCGTCCGCACCGAGCTGAACCAGGAAGGCACCGGGGAGACGTTCGACGCGGCCGACTTCGCCGCCGGCCTCAGCTACGGCCGCCAGATCACCGACCGCTTCTCCATCGGCGGAACGGTCAAGTACGTCCAGGAGCGGATCTGGAACTCGTCCGCCAGCACCATGGCCGTCGACGTCGGCACGCGGTTCCAGACCGACTTCGTGGGCAACCTCACCATCGGCGCGGCGCTGACCAACTTCGGCGGCAAGCTCCAGCTCGACGGCCGCGACCTCCGCACGTTCGTCGACCCGGATCCGTCGCAAGAGGGCACGAACGGCCATGTCCCGGCCGACTACGCGCTCGACGAGTGGGCCCTCCCGCTCGACTTCAAGATCGGCGTGACGTCGACCCCGATCCGCTCGCGGATGAACCAGCTCACGCTGGCCGTCGACGCGCTCCACCCGTCGTCCAACTACGAGAGCCTCAACGTGGGCGCCGAGTACGGTTTCCGCGAGCGCGTCTTCTTCCGCGGCGGCTTCCAGGGCCTGTTCCTGCCGGAGCGCGAGGGCGGGCTGGCGCTCGGCCTCGGCGTCCGCCAGCCCCTCCCCTATCGAAACGGGATGGGCAAACTGGACTACGCCTTCCGCGACGGCGGCCGCCTCGGCCGGATCCACACGATCGGCCTCAGCCTCACCTTCTAGCACGTGCGCGGCGCCCGGGCCCTCTTCCTCCTCGCGCTGGCGGCCGTCGCCAGCGCGGCGACGAGCTGCGACGACGGCCCGGCGGATGAGCGCGCGACGGCCGGCGCGTCGGTCGTGCTGACGTACTGGACGAGCCAGAACCCGCAGGAGCGCGCCTGGGCCGACACGCTCGTGGCGCGCTGGAACGCGGCGCACCCCGACACGCTCGTCGTCGCCCAACCCATCCCGGCGGGCCAGTCGAGCGAGGAAGTCCTGCTGGCGGCCGTCGTGGCCGGGACGACGCCGGACCTCTGCTCCAACATCTGGCCGGGCGTCCTGAACGACTTCATCCGCGCCCAGGGCGTCGTCGCGCTCGATGAGCTGGCGGGCTTCGACAGCCTCTACGCCGCCCGCGTCCCGGCCGAGCTGGCGGACCGCTTCCGCAGCGCCGACGGCCACGTCTACCAGGTGCCCTGGAAGACGAACCCGATCCTGATGGTCTACAACGTCGACCTGTTCGAGCAGGCCGGCGTCGCGCCACCGCGGACCTACTCGGAGTACCTCGCCGCCGCCGAGCGCCTCACGGGCGACACCGACGGCGACGGCCAGACCGACCGCTGGATGAGCGCCCGCGACATCCGCCCGATCTGGTGGCAGCGCTACTTCGACGTCTACCCGCTCTACCTCGCGGCCTCCGGCGGGCAGACGCTCTTCGACACCGACGGCCAGCTCGACGTGGACCGCCAGGCCCTCGGCGAGGTCTACGGCTTCCTCCAGACGCTCTACCGGCGCGGCGACTTCCCCCGCTCGACGCTCCAGGGCAACGCCTTCGCCCAGGGCCGCATCGCGACGGAGTTCACCGGCCCGTGGACGGCCGCCTGGCTCTCCGAGAACGCGCCTGACGTCCGGTTCGACTTCGCCCCGATCCCGGTCCCGGACGGGACACCCCTCGACGAAGTGCCCGTCACCTACGGCGACTACAAGAACATCGCCGTCTTCTCGACGACGCGGCACCCGGAGGCCGCCTGGGCCTTCATCCAGTTCCTCGTCTCGCCCGAGGCCGACCGGCTTCTGCTGCAGATGACCGGACAGGTCCCCGTCCGCTCCGGCCTCTTGGACGACCCCGCGCTGGCGGAGACGTTCGCTGCGCGCCCGACGCTCCGCCGGTTCGTGGCCCAGGCACCCCGCACGCGCGGCGTCGACGCGGTGCCGTCGCTGCCCGAGGTGCTCGACGCCATCGCGCAGAGCTACGAGCGGGCGATCTACGACGTCGAGACGCCGGATGAAGCTGTCACGAGCGCGCTCGACCGCATCACCGTCATCCAGGATTGGGCCCGCTGATGGCACAGCTCCCCACCGTCGACTCCGCCGAACGCGTCGCCATGGCCGAAGGGCTGGCGGCGCCGTACGTCCTGCACCTCGCCATCTTCTTCGGCTACCCGCTCGTCTTCGCGCTCGTCCTCGTGTTCCACCGCTGGGACATTGTGACGCCGATGGAGTGGGTCGGGCTGGGCAACCTCGCGCGGCTGTTCGCCGACGACCTGTTCGCGCGGGCTATGCTCAACACGGGCGTCTTCCTCGCGCTCCACATCCCGCTCCAGATCGCGGCGGCGCTGTTCTTCGCCGAGCTGCTGAACCAGAAACTGCCTGGCCGGTCCTTCTTCCGGGCCATCTACTTCTTGCCCGTCGTCGTCTCCGGCGTCGTCGTGACGATCCTGTTCCAGCAGCTGTTCGCGTTCGACTCGGGCTACGTCAACCGCGTGCTCGTGGCGCTCGGCGGCGAGCGCGTGCCGTGGCTCGTGTCGCCGGCCTGGGCCATGCCGTCCATCGCGCTCGTGGCGACGTGGAAGAACGTCGGGCTCTACGTGCTCCTCTTTCTGGCCGGGCTCCAGAACATCCCGGGCTCGCTCTACGAGGCCGCCGACGTGGAGGGCGCCAGCCGCTGGCAGCAGTGGCGCCACGTGACGCTGCCCATGCTCAACCCCCACATGGTCACCGTCGTCGTGCTTTCGACCATCGGCGGCTTCTCGCTCTTCGTCGAACCGTACGTGCTGACGGGCGGCGGGCCGCTCAACAGCACGCTCTCGGGCCTGCTCTACATCTACAACCAGGCGTTCACGTTCGGAAGCATGGGCTACGCGGCCACCCTCGGGCTGGCGTTCGCCCTCCTGATCCTCGTCGTCGTGCTGATCCAGCGGCGCGTGGTCGAGTCCGAGGCGTAATGCGGAAAGCCCTCATCTACACTGCCCTCGTCGTCGGCGCCGTCGTCTTCGCCTACCCGTTCGTGTGGATGGCGCTGGCGACGTTCAAGCCGGAGCCCGAGATCGGCGCGCTGGCGCCGCTGCCGAGCCGGTGGACGGCCGAGAGCTACCGGCTCGTGTTCGACGCGATCCCGCTCAGCCGGGCCTTCCTCAACAGCGTCGTCGTGACCGGGCTGGTGACTGTCCTCGCACTCGTGTTCGGATCGGTCACGGCGTACGCCCTCTCGCGGCTGGAGTGGCGCGGCCGCGAGGCCGTCTTCGGGCTCATCCTGTTCACGATGATGGTCCCGTTCCTCGTCCTGCTCATCCCGCTCTACACGCTCGTCGTCGGGTTCGGGTGGACCGACTCGTACGTCGGCCTCGTGGTCCCCTTCATGATGAACGCGACGGCCGTGCTCATCCTCCGCCAGCACTTCCTGTCGCTGCCGCAGAGCCTCGTCGACGCGGCGCGGATCGACGGGGCCGGCGAGTTCCGGATCCTGTTCCGCGTGATCTGGCCGCTCTCCGTACCCGCGCTCGTGACGGCCGGCATCATCGTGTTCATCGGGAGCTGGAACGAGATCCTGTGGCCGCTGCTCGTCGTCCGCGAGCAGGCCATGATGACGATGCCGCAGATGGTCACGCTGTTCGCCGTCGGCGGCGGCGCCGAGAGCCGGCTCGGGCCGCAGCTGGCGGCCGCTCTCCTTCTCGCGCTGCCCGTGGTGGTGGCCTACCTCCTCTTCCAGCGGCGGTTCGTCGAGAGCCTCGCCACCTCCGGCCTCAAAGGATGACGTCTCGGTTTTCGCTTCTCGCCGCCCTCGTCCTGCTCGCCGCGTGCGCCACGCCGCGCGCGGGCGACGACCGTCCGCCAGCCGGCGGCGCTGCCGAAACGACACAGGCGCAGGCGATGCTCGACGCGGTCGGGTTCAACCTCGACCACCTCGACTTCCTCGGCGAGGACGTCGTCCACGGCGGCGACACGCTCCGGTTCATCCACATCTACGCCGAGGCGCCCGACTGGCGCTTCGTCGGCGACGACGACGAGGGCATCGCGTGCGTCGACGACGCGGCGCGGGCGGCCGTGCTCTACCTCCGCCACTACGCCCGCACCGGCGACGCGTCCTCGAAGTGGACGGCCGTCAAGCTGCTCCGGTTCGTGCGGTACATGCAGGACGAGAGCGGGCTGTTTTGGAACTTCGTCTGGGACCGAGACCTCCGGATCAACACGGAGCACGCCAACAGCGTGGCCGACGACGTCTCGTGGTGGACGGCCCGCGCCGTCTGGGCGCTCGGCGAGGGCGCCCGCGTGCTCGCCGAGGCCGACCCGGCGGAAGCCGCCGCCGACGCCGCGGCCATCCGCCGCGTCGAGCCGCACCTCGACCGGCTGCTGGCGACCTACCCGACCGTCCGTGACATCGCCTCGCCCGACGGCGGCGAGGCCCGCCCGTTCCCGACGTGGCTGATCGCCGAGACGGCCGCCGACGCCACGAGCGAGCTGCTCCTCGGGCTGGTCGCGCTCCAGGACGCCGCGCCCACGCCCGCAGGCGCCGAGCGCGTCCGCCAGTTCGCCGACGGGATCGCGCGCGTCCGCTTCGGGACCGTCTCGACGTTCCCCTACGGCGGCTTCGCGTCGTGGGTCGGCGGCTGGCACGGATGGGGCAACAGCCAGGCGCAGGCGCTCGCCGAGGCGGGCCGCCTCGGGCTGGCGCCGGGCGCGGTCGCGGCGGCGCAGGGCGAGGCGACGACGCTGATCCCGCGCCTGCTCGTCGAGGGCTGGGCCCACTATTTCGACTACACGACCGGCGATATTCTGCCGTTCGAGCAGATCGCCTACGACGTCCGCCCGGCGGCCGTCGCGCAGATGCGGCTGTTCGAGGCGACGGGGGACACGCGGTTCGCCATCCAGGCCGGCCTCATCGCCTCGTGGTTCCACGGCCTGAACCCGGCGGGCGCCGTCATGGCGGACCCCGCGACGGGGCGCGGCTACGACGGCATCCTCTCGGCCGACCGGATCAACCCGAACGCCGGCGCCGAGAGCACCATCGAGGCCCAGCTCACGCTGCTCGACGTCGCCGCCTCCGGCGAGAACGTCGTCGAGCGCGAGGGCCTCAG
>CAYPVZ010000051.1:6212-11609 GCA_964414235.1 uncultured Rhodothermales bacterium
CGCCGGTCGCCGCGGCCTGGGCGTTTGCAGGCGCCGACCCGCCCCGCACCTACACCTGGCAGGGGCGGACGGTCCGCGCTCGCCGGTTCCTCGGGCCCCAAACAGCCGTGGTCGTGCTCGACCCCTCAGCCGCCACCACCCACCTCTTCGTCGGCTCCGACGCCGACACGTTCCTGGCCTCCGCCACGCCTCAGTAAGCATGGACCTGTTCCGCCGCGCGTCGGCGCCCGTCATCTCGCCCTCGCCCGACGTCGCCTGGGCCTCCGGCGCCACCTTCAACCCCGGCGCCGACCTCGGCCCCGACGGCACGCTCCGCCTCCTCGTCCGCGGCGTGCCCGCCGGCTACAGCCGCGTCGAGACGCCCGAGGGCGCCACCGGCGAGGGCACCTTCCTCTACGAAGGCTACGTCTCGCACCTCGGCCTCGCCACCCGCCAGCTCGACGGGACGTTCGCGCTCGCCCCCGAGCCGCTCCTCTCGCCCGACACCGACGTCGACCGCTACGGCGTCGAGGACGCCCGCGTCACGCGCCTCAACGGGACGACCTACCTCACCTACACCGTCCTCTCGGAGCCGGCCCACGCCGCCGACCTCGGCGTCGGTATCGGGCTGGCCACGACCGACTGGCGGACCGTCGAGCGGTTCGGCCGGATCGGGCCGCCGGTGCGCGACAAGGACGCCGCCCTCTTCCCCCGCCTCGTCGGCGGCAAGGTGGCGATGCTCCACCGGATCGTGCCGGACGTCCAGATCGCCCTGTTCGAGGACGAGGACCAGCTCCGCGCGCCGGGCGACGCGTTCTGGGAGCGCCACCTCGCCACGCTCGACGAGCACGTCGTGCTCCGGCCCGAGGCGCCCTGGGAGGGCAAGAAGGTCGGCGCCGGGCCGCCGCCGATCTGGACTGAGGAGGGCTGGCTGCTCATCTACCACGCCGCCGACGCCGACCACGTCTACCGCGCCGGCCTCGCGCTGCTCGACCTCGACGACCCGCGCCGCGTGATCGCGCGGACGCGACGGCCCGCCTTCGAGCCGTGCCTCGCGTGGGAGGTCGAGGGCGACGTCCCGAACGTCGTCTTCCCGCAGGGCGCCGTCGTCGAAGACGGCACGCTCTCGCTCTACTACGGCGCCGCCGACACCCACATCGGCCACGCAACGGCGCCGATGGACGACGTGCTCGCGCTGCTCCACGAGGAGAAGGGGCAGTGGCGGGTCCCGTCCGTCTACGTCGACTTCCGCGGCCACCTCGACACGCCCGGCGAGTTGGGCGCGGGCGCCGTTCCCGTGGAGCGACTCCACGGCGGGACGCCGGTGCTGGAGCCTATCGCCGATCACGCCTGGGAGAGCCGCGTCGTCCTCAACCCCGCCGCTGTCCTCGTGGACGACGCTGAGGAGCTCGGCGCGCTCTGCGACGCCTGGGACTTCTCCGACGCCGACCGCCAGCGGCTGGCGACGGCTGGCGGCGCCTGCGTGATGATCTACCGCGCGCAGGGCTCGGCGTACGAGCGTCCGACGCCGCACGGCCGGCACGTCGCGTCCGCCCTCGGGCTCGCCGTGTTCACGCCCGACCTCCAGCTCGTCCGGCGCTGGGCCGAGCCCGTCATCGCGCCCGAGGCCTCGTTCCACGACCTCGGCGTCGAGGACCCGCGCTGCACGAAGGTCGGCGACACGTACTACCTCCACTACACCGGCTACACGACCGACGGCCCGGCCGACCCGACGTTCGCCGGCCGGGTCCAACTGTGCCTCGCGACCACCAAGGACTTCCTGAAGTGGGAGCTCCACGGGCCCGTCGAGGGCGACGTCAACGCGCACGACGACAAGAACGGCGCGCTCTTCCCCGAGCCCGTCGACGGCCGGTGGTACCTCTGGCACCGCCCGGTCTACGGCCGCCACCCGATGACCATGCACCTCGCCAGCGCCCCGACGCCCGACGGCCCGTGGACGTCGCGCGGCATGGTCCTCGCGTCGCGCCGCTTCGACGGGCACGCCTACTCGTGGGTCGGCGCCGCCGGGCCGCCCATCGCCCTCGGCAACGGCCGCTTCCTCGCGCTCTACCACCAGGGCCACTTCTCGTTCGACCGGACCCGGCTCTACAACCTCTCGGCCGCGCTCGTCGCGCCCGCCGAGGCCGAGCCGGTGCTCGCCCGCGTCGAGCCGATCCTGCTGCCCGAGGGCGACGCCGAGCGCGTCGGCGACCCCGACCTCGGCGTCGACGACGTCGTGTTCTCGTGCGCCGGCTACGCCTGGGGCGACCGCCTCGTGGTGCCGTACGCCGGCGCCGACAGTCGCATCTTCGGCGCCGTGCTGGACATGGCCGGCCTCGTCGAGACGTTGGAGCAGCAGACCGCCACCGCCCCGACGCTTTAGCCCATGCGATTCCTCGCCCTCGTCCTTGTCGCGCTGGCGGCCTCCGTCGCCAGCGCGCAGCAGGTGGTGATCGACCGGATCGAGTCGATGCCGGCGCGGCCGGCCGCCGACCCCCACCGCGACGGGGGCCGCGGCGCGACGGGCTACGACTCGCTCGTCTTCGGCGGCGCGCCGGGCGTGACGTACGCGCCGTTCGTCCAGACCTACGGGGGGACCATCAACTACCCGGCCCACGGGTCGTTCGGGATCGAGACCTATGTGGGCTCGGGCAACGAGGTGCCGGGCGAGGCCATCAACGTGCTCCCGGCCCTCGTCGGGGCGACGCTCAACGGCGCCAACAAGCGGACCCAGTTCGGCACCGACTGGGTGCTCGGCGCCGAGGAGTTCTTCAACCGGCAGAACGGCGAGGGCGTCTTCCTCAACGGTCCCAACGCGCGGAGCGGGACCGACTGGTGGTACGACACGATGCCCAACGTCTTCTTCTACCAGCTCCACGACCTTTACCCCGGCGTCGGCGACTCCGACGCCCAGTTCCGCTCCGTCGCCGCGCGCTGGCGGGAGGCCGTCGCGGCACTCGGCGGCAGCGCCGCGCCGTGGACCGTCCCCTCATTCTCGTACCGCGCCTTCGCGCTCCGGACGATGCGGCCGCTCGCCTCGGGCGTGGTCGAGCCCGAGGCCGCCGGGGCCATCGCGTGGATCCTCTACAACGCCTACCTCGAAACCGGCGACGAGGACTACCGCATCGGCGCAGAGCTGGCGCTCGACGACCTCACGCGGCGCTCGCAGAACCCGTCCTACGAGCTCCAGCTCCCCTACGGCGCGCTCGTCGCCGCCCGCATGAACGCCGAGTTGGGGACGACCTACGACGTCGAGAAGCTGGTCCGGTGGACGTTCGACATGGGCGAGCTGCGCGGCTGGGGCGCGGCCGTCGGGACGTGGGGTGACGCCTCAGTGAGCGGCCTTATCGGCGAAATCCGCTACGACGGCTACGCGTTCGCGCTCAACGGCTTCCAGCAAGCCGGCGCCCTCGTCCCGCTCGTCCGCTACGACGACCGGTTCGCACGCGCCATCGGCCGGTGGATGACGAACCTCGCCAGTGCCTCGCGCCTGTTCTACGGGCGCTTCCAGGAGCCCAGCCACCAGTCCGACTGGGCCTGGGTTTCGGCCAACGACCCCGAGAGCGTCGTGGCCTACGAGGGCCTCCGGCGGCGCGTCAACGGCGTGAGTCCCGTCGCGACGGGCGACGCGAAGGGCGCCGGCTGGGCGCCGACCAACCTCGGCCTCTACGGCTCGTCGAGCGTCGGCTACCTCGGGGCGCTCGTCGACTCGACGGCGACGCCGGGCGTGCTCCGGCTCGACCTCCGCGCGACCGATTTCTTCCGCGGTCCGAGCTATGCGAGCTATCTCGTCTACAACCCAACGGGGGAGCCGGTGAGCGTCGACATCCCGCTCGCCTTCGGCACGTACGACGTCTACGACGCGGCGGCGGACGCCTTCCTGGCCCGCGGCGTCCGCCAGCGCGCGACGGTCGAGATCCCGGCCGACGCCGCGCGCGTCCTCGTCTTCCCGACCGCCAGCGGCGCCGAGACGCGCGAGAACGGCCGACTCCTCATCAACGGCATCGTCGTCGACTACCGCGTCGACGTGCCGGCCGACCAGCCGCCGCGCGTCCGCGCCCTCGTCGCTGCCGACACGACGCTCTCGCGCGGCCAGGCGACGACGCTGTGGTGTACGCCGGGCGACGACAGCGGCTCGGCGACCGTGACATGGTCCGGCCCCGATGGCACGCTCACACCCGACGGCGGCACGGCGACGTTCACCGCCAGTGCGCTCGGAGACGCGGCCATCACATGCACGGCCACCGACGGCGGCGGCCAGTCGAGCACGTCCACGCTCACCCTCCGCGTGGTCGACAACCAGGCGCCGCAGGGAGTGACGGTGATGACGACTCCGTCCGAGATCGACACCAGCGAGACGACCACGCTCACCTGCGCCGCCAGCGACCCGGACGGCGACGCGCTCACCTTCACGTGGACCGCCGAGGACGGCGCCATCGAGGGCGACGGCGCCGAGGTCACGTATCGTGCGACCGACGGGTTTGGCCGCTGGCGGGTCTCGTGCACGGCGACCGACCCCGCCGGGGCCTCCGCGTCCGCCGACGCCTTCGTGACGGTCGGCCACCTCGTGCTCGACCTCGCCCTCGACGGCTCGGCCGACGACGCGAGTCCGTTCGGCAACGACGGCGCGCTCTCCGGGCCGGTGTCTGCGCCCGGCCACGACGGCGCCCCGAGCAGCGCGCTCCGCTTCGACGGCGTCGACGACGTGGTGACGATCCCCGCCAGCCCGACGCTCAACATGGCGAACGCCGTCTCGGTCAGCCTCTGGCTCCGCCCGGACGACGGGCCCGAGCGCGAGCGGTTCATCGTCTCGCACGGGAGCTGGCAGAACCGGTGGAAGCTCTCGCTCACGCCCGAGGGCCGTCCGCGCTGGACCGTCAAGACCTCCACCGGCGTGATCGACCTCGACGCCCCGACGCCGGTCGTGCCGAACACGTTCATCCACCTCGCCGCGACCTACGACGGCGCCGAGCTGGCGATCTACGTCGACGGCACGCGGATGGCGACGAAGGCGCACACGGGGACGATGCCGACGATCGACCTGCCGCTGCTCCTGGGCCAGATGCTGCCGAGCGATGCCGGCTACAACCTCCCCGGCGTCCTCGACGACGTCCGCGTCTACAACCGCGCGCTCACGCCGGCCGAGCTCGCCTCCCTCGCGGCGGGCGGAACGGCGGCTGAGGACGGCCCCTCGACCGGAGCCCTGCACCTCGGCGCGCCGCGGCCGAATCCGACGACGGAGCGCACCACGGTATCGCTGACGCTCTCGACTGCCGGCCCGGTCCGCGTCGACGTGCTGGACGCCCTCGGCCGAACCGTCGCCACGCTCGCCGACGGCCCGCTGGCGGCCGGCACGCACGACCTCGTCTGGGCGCCGACGCTCAATAAGGCCGCCGGCGTCTACGTCATCCGCGCGAC
>CAYPVZ010000052.1:0-11233 GCA_964414235.1 uncultured Rhodothermales bacterium
AGTAGCGGTACGGGTCCTCGAACAGACCCGCGCGGCGCTTGACGCGAAGCACGCGGCGGACGGCCTCGTCCACGACGGCCACGGGCAGCGCGCCGCTCTCGACGAGGGCCGCCAGGTTCTTCTCGTAGATGCCGTCGACCATGCTCATGTCGACGCCGGCCGTGAGGGCGCGGCGGCCGGCCTCGGCGCTGTCGGCCGCGATCCCGTGCCACATCAGCTCGCGGACCGCCGTGTAGTCGGCGACGACGAAGCCGTCGAAGTCCCACTCGCCGCGGAGCACGTCGGTCATGAGCCAGTGGTTGCCCGTCGCCGGGACGCCGCCGACGGCGTTGAACGACGACATCAGCGTCTGCGCGCCGGCGTCGATGGCGGCCTGGAAGGGCGGGAAGACGACCTCGCGGAGCGTCCGCTCGCTCAGGTCCGTCGTGTTGTAGTCGCGCCCGCCCTCGGCGAAGCCATAGGCCGCGAAGTGCTTGGCCGTGGCCACGACGGTCGAATCGGCCGCCAGTTCGGGCAGCGTGTGGCCCTGGAAACCGCGCACGCGCGCTTCGGCGAAGCGGCTGCCGAGGTACGGATCCTCGCCCGCGCCCTCGACGATGCGTCCCCAGCGGCCATCGCGCGCGATGTCGACCATGGGCGCGAACGTCCAGTGGATGCCGGCGGCGGCGGCTTCACGCGCGGCGATCCGGGCGGCCCGCTCGGCCCCATCGAGGTCCCAGCTGGCGGCCTCCGCCAGCGGCACCGGGAAGACGGTCCGGAAGCCGTGGATCACGTCGTAGCCGAAGATCAGCGGGATGCCGAGGCGGCTCTCGTTGACGGCGACCTCCTGCGCGCGGCGCGTGTAGTCGGCGCCGTAGACGTTGAGGAACGAGCCGACGCGGCCGGCGCGGATCTCGTCCTCGCCGCCCTGGCTCACGGCCGGGCCGGTCACGGCCCACTGGCCGGAGTACTGCGTGAGCTGGCCGAGCTTCTCGGCGAGCGTCATCTGCGCGAGCAGGCTGTCGACGAAAGCGGCCTCGGCGCGGAGGTCGTAACCGGCCGTATAGGCCGGGCCCGGCTGGGCGCTGGCGGTCGCCGCCAGCAGGAGAAGGGCGAGGGCGGGCAGGCGTCTCAAGGGGCTCATCGGGTGACGACGACGGTGTGGGTGCGGACGAGGCCGGCGGCCTCCAGGCGGACAACGTAGACCCCGGCGGCGACACGCGCCGCGTCCCACGCGACGGTCTGCGTCCCGGCCGGCTGTGGCCCGTCGAGCAGCACGGCGACCTCGCGACCGAGCGCGTCGTAGACGCTGAGCCGCACCGATCCGGCCTCGGCCAGCGTCGCCGCCAGCCGGACGGCGCCGGTCGTCGGGTTCGGCGCGGGCGGCGCGAGCGCGGCGGCCTCGATGGCCGGCGCGGGCTCGTTCGCCACGGCCGGCACGTCGAACCCCGCGCGCTCCAGGCCGTGCCGGACGTCGGGATGCGTCATGAACGACTCCCAGATGGCCCCTGTTCGCGCGTTCTCGATCATGAGGACGATGGGTCCCTGGTCGATCCCGAGAACGTCCGTCGCGACCCAGTTCTCCTCTACGTTGTAGGCGTCCTTCAGGCCGTAGCGGCCCCAGAGGCCGGCGTAGTAGCGCGCGTAGAACGTCCGCAGCGCCTCGCGGGAGAGGTCCGGGGTGAAGGCGTAGGAGCCGCCCGCCGCCGTCGGCGTGATGGTGCCGTTGTCGCTCTGGGCCGGCGGCGCGCCGTGGGCACGGTAACCGAACGGGTCGTCGGAGGCCGTCAGGCCCCACTCGTCGGCCGAGTAGTTCGGGAATCGGCCCGGGTTGGCGATGGCATAGGCCCGGCTGGCGAGGGTCGCGCGGCGGCTGTTCTCGAAGTACGTGATCCCCTTCTCCCGCATGTAGGCATCCTGCATGTGGCGGAAGTCGATCCAGACGTGGCTGTACTGGTGGCCGAAGAGCGGCGGGAAGGTGAGGAAGGTGTAGCCGTACTGCGTCTGCCACTGGCCGGCGTAGCCGGCGGTCCAGGCGTCCCAGGCGTTACTCGGGAGCGGGTGTGTGGGCGAGCCGAGGCCGAGGACGTAGAGGATCATGGCCTCGTTGTAGCCATTCCAGTCGCAGAGCCCGCCGTTGCAAATGGCGAAGCCGGTCTCGGGCTTCCAGCCGAGCGTCACGAGCGGTGGCCGGTTGGCGGCCCAGTCCCACTCCACGCGGCGCCAGATCTGGTCCGCCAGTGCGCGAATCTGCGTCTCGTCGCTGTCCGCGCCGTCGTAGTAGCGCGCGGCGTGGAGGACGCCGCCGAGCAGGAGCGCCGTGTCGATGGTCGAGAGCTCCGTCGTGCCGGACCGGAGGCCGGTCTGCATGTTCAAGAAGTGGTAGAAGAACCCGCGGTAGCCGCAGACGCCGGACGCCGCATCGCCCTGGGGGCACGTCGCGAAGAACGCCAGCGTCGCCAGCGTCCGCTCGACGGCCTGGGCGCGCGTGATCCAGCCCCGATCGGCGGCGACGGTGATGGCCGAGAGGCCGAACCCGACGGCGGCAATCGACGATGCGGAGGTCTCCGTGCTCCGGTCCTTGACGAGCCCGTTCGACGGATTGGCCTCCAGCCAGAAGTAGTCGAACGCGCGCTGCGCCGTCTCCTCGATGTAGACGTCCGGCCGCGTCGCCAGCGGCGTGGCGTCGACCACGGGCGAGTCGGGCCCCTGGATCGGCGGGCGGAGGCCGTTGGCGCTCTCCGAGCGGAGGACGTAGCGGGCGGCCTGCCCGTTCGTCACGCCGAGGTCGAAGAAGTGGTCCGTGCGGACGGCCGACGGCGTGATCCGCTCGAACGGCCCGCCCGCCGCCGACTGGCGGTAGACGTAGACGCCGAGGGCGCCCGCCGCCGGCGTCCAGCGGAGGGCGACGGAGCGGTCGCCAGCCTCGGTGGTGATGGCGGTCGGCGAGGCTGGCCCGTCGGGATCGCCGTCGTAGGCGAGCGCTTCGACGGCGTCGATCCAGAGGGTCCGCTCCTCCGTCGCCGCCGCGCCGTTCTCGACCACCACGCCGACGATGCGCGCCGGGTCCACGTCGCCGAGCGGGCCGAAGTCGTCGAGCGCGAGCGCGCGGCGCTGCCACGTCGCCGGCTCGTCGTCGACGCCGCTGTTGAAGACGGCCAGCCGGTAGACGTCGCCCGCGGCGGGTGGCGTGCTCGGCGTGTTGGTGGCCTCCACCCGCCACGTCTGTCGGAGCCCGCCCGACGCCGGGTCGCGCGTCAGCACCTCGATGTACTCGCCGTCCTGGCTCAGCGTCCCGTCGCCGTCCGTGTCGCGGAAGCGGAACGCCAGCGCCATTCCGCCCTCGGTCTCGACGGTGAACCGCGCCGGCAGCGGCGGAAAGCCGATGGCCGCGGTCGACGTCGACTCGACGTCGTCGGCGAACGTGATGCGGATCGACTCCGGGTAGCCGGGCCGCGCGAGGTCGGCCGGGAGCGACTCGACGTAGGAGATGGCGAGGGCGAGGTCGGTCGACGAGCCGTCCCGAAAGCCGCTGCCGTTCGCGTTGAACCCGACGCGTGTACCGAAGTCGAGGCTGAGCCCGAGCGTCCGGTCGCCGTCGGCGTCCTGGAGGGCCAGCCGCGGCAGCGAGACGCCGGGCACGCCGACCGGTCCGTTGAGCCGGACGATCACGCTGTCGGCATCGCTCAGGTCGAGCGCCGCCCCCGAGGTCGGCCGGATGAGCATCTCCCACGTGCCGCCCTCGCCATGACGGTAGGTCAGAACCCCATAGTCCGTTCCCCTGGCGGCATCACCAGAGGCCACTGGCAGGTTGCGCCCCGTCGGCCCGACCCGGTCAAGCGAGGCGTCCCCGGAGACCGATCCCTCGGAGGCCTCATAGGCGCCTTCGGGCGTGGGGTCCTCGTCGAAGACCGGGGTCGCGGTCTGGGCGCTGGCGGCGCCCGCCAGCGCGGCGAGGAGAACGAGGCGATGCACGGGGAGGGGGGAGGCGGCCGGGAGCGTCGGACGGCGCGTCCTCCCCCACCGGCCCGGTACTAAAAGCCGATGCCGAGCGTGAACCGCTGGGTCGCGCCGAGCCGGCTGCCGTGGTCGGCCCAGGCGTAGTCGAAGTGGAGGTCGAAGCCCGAGACGCGGTACTGGAGGCCGCCTCCGAGGCGCAGGCCGCCCTCGGCGTCCTCCTCGAACAGGTTCTGGTAGCCGGCCCGCGCCGAGATCAGGTTGGCGTAGGTCCACTCGCCGCCGACCGAGAGGCTGTTCGAGTTGTCGCTCGGCTGGTAGGCGTCAGCCGAGAGCGTGACCCGGCTGTCGCCGACCTGGACGGGGTAGCTCATGCCGACGCGGAAGAAGACCGGAAGCGGGTAGCCCTCGGTTTCGAGCGCGGCCGGGAGACTCCCGTTGTCACCGTAGGCATCGGGGTCCTGGTCGTAGCGGACCCGGAGGTCGGTGCCGTCGAAGCTGGCCGGCGTGCCGAAGTTGGTGATGCTGGCGCCGAGGAGGGCTCGGAACGGAAGCTCGTAGATGACGCCGGCGTCGAGGGCCACCGTCTGGGCCGACGTGTGCCAGATCGTCTCCTGGACGTACTTCACGTTGACGCCGCCCGCGAACCGGTCGGTGAACCGGCGGCCGACGCCGATCCCGATGGCGAGGTCCTCCACCGAGTAGAGTTCGCCCGTGCCCTGCGGCTGCTCCGGCGTGCGAACCTCGATGTCGCCCGACGCGAGCGACGTGACCGAGAGTGCCAGCGTCGTGCTGGCGCCGGCCTTGAGCGCGACCGCGGCGTAGTTGTAGTCGATGTCGGCCAGCCAGGTGCTGTGCGTGAACCCGGCGTTCGAGGCCTCCTGGAAGCCGAGCGCGCCCGGGTTGTAGTACGCCGCGAGGGCGTCGCTGCGGACCGTCGCGCCGACGTTGCCCTGGGCGGCGACGCTTGCGCTGGGCTCGATGAGCAAGAACTGGCCGAACGTGGTCCCGGTCTTGGACTGCGCTGCCGCCGGGCCGGCGACGAGCGCCGCCAGCAGGGCGAGGGCCGCGAGAGTGTGCGTGCGCGTCATGACGGCGGCTACTTGATGATGGCGAACCGGCCGACGGACTGGCCCACTCCGGGCGCGTCGACGTGGAAGATGTAGAGGCCCGGCGCGGCCTCCAGGTTGTCCTTCGTCCGGAGGTCCCAGGGCACCATGCCGGTCGTCATCCCGTCGTGCTGGAGAGTCTGGACGAGATCGCCCGTGACGGTGTAGATGCGAACCGTGGCGCCAGCCGGGATCGCGCGGAACTCGAGCCGGCGCTCACCGCGCCCGGCCGTCGCGAACCGCTCGGGCTCGAACGAGGACGCGGCCACGTACGGGTTCGGCACGACGTACGGCTGCTCTTCCTCGAAGCGGTTCGCCGCCTGGGAGGCATCGACGTACGAGCCCCGCGTCGAGAAGGTGAACACGTCGTCGGTCGTGAACGGCGTCCGCACCACGGCGCGGTACGTGTCGCCCGCGCGCGGCGGGGTGCCCGCCGTCGTGACCTCGATGCGCCACAGCGTCTGGAGCCGCGTCGCCCCCTCCGCCTCGGGCGCCAGCAGGTCGATGAACTCGCCGGCCGCGTCCAGCGTCGCGTTGCCGTTGGACTCCAGGTAGTAGAACGGGTACTCGTAACCCGATTCCGCACCGACCGCCTTGAAGTTGACAGGCCGCGACGGCCGTCCGATCGCTGAACGTGACGTAGAGATCGGCGTGTCGGCGAAGGTGAGGATCACGTCCTCCGGGAAGCCGGGCCGACGCAGATTGATCGAGAGCGCCGACTGGTACGAGGTCGTCAGGACGGTCGTCGTCGCGCTCGACTCCGTGAACCCGGACGCGTCCGGGTCCACGAACACGGTCGGCGGGGTCGTCACGATGGGCTGCACCCCGGCGGCGACGGGGCCGCTCCCCTCACCCGAAAGGTCGTCGCCGTCCTCGATGAGCACCTCGCCCGTCTCCACGTTCGTGAGCGTGTAGCCACTGGCGGCGATGCTGTCCGGGTCGCCGGTGAACGTGAGGCGGAACGTCGCGTCGTCCAGCACCGCGTCGGAGTTGAGCACGACGGCCTCGACGGTCCCGCTGCCGTCGCCCTCGGTGTGTGCGGGCGCCTCGACGACTTCTGCACCGACGTAGCCGGGCACCCGCGCGTTCGGCCGCACCTGAACGACGTTGCTCGGCAGGATCGTCCCGCCGCGCAGCGTCTGCGAGACCGTGATCGCGTTCTCCGACGGGTAAAAGCTGAAGGCCTCCGAGCCCGTGTCGTAGGCCGTCACGGCGTAGTAGTAGGTCTGCCCGTTGACGACGTCCGTGTCCGTGAACGTGTGCGTCAGGCCGGTGTCGTTGCCGAGGTAGTACTGGACCCCGCTCACGGCGAGGTTGGAGTACCCTCGTACCCCGTTGTCGAGGTCGAACTGCGCCAGCGGCCGCCCATTCCCCAGCGGGCCCGTCCCCTGCCCATCCAGGATGAACTGCGGGTCGAGGAAGTTGGGGTCCGTGGAGCGGTAGATCCGGTAGCCCTCGAAGTCGTTCAGGTTGGTCACCGGGTCGATGGCGCGCTCCGCCCGGTTGTCCCACACCAACGTCACCTGGCCGTCCGAGGCGTAGGCCTGGACGGTCGGGAGCGGGGGCGGCGTGGCGAACTGGTAGTTCGCGTCGTAGATCGACTGGACGACCTCGACATTCTCCTGGAGGTCGTTCAGGTTCGACCCGTAGGCGAGCGCGAGGCTGAACCGCTCCCGCCGGCCGATGTCGAGCGTAAACGGGCCAGAGGCGAAGAGGAACCCGATGTTATAGTTGTTGACGATGGTCTGGTCGAAGGCGACGTTCGGGTCGTCGTCCGAGAACTGCTCGAAGAGCCGCGCTGGCCACTGGCGCTCGTTCGAGAAGAACACGATCCCGTCGGTCTCCCCCGAGCCTGCGATCCGGTTGATCTTGAACCCGGTCAGGCCGATCTGATCGGACTCTGTGATGTCGGTCTGGTCGAAGTTGGGCTCGCCTGCCGTCGGCATTCCGTCGCCCTCACCTGTGTCCGGCGTGCCCGAGCCGAAGGTGCGGTCGTCGGCGTAGACGCCATCGGCACCGGTGTCGGAGAACTCGGCCGTCCAGTCGAGGTCCTCGTCGCCCGTCCACCAGACGCCGACGCGATAGGCCGGGCGGTCCTCAAGCGGGCCGTACTCGGCCTCGAAAGCGCCGAGATCGTAGCCCAGCGACAGCATCCGGGCCCGGATGTTGTCCCGGCCCTCGACGCGCTCGCCCGGCCCGCTGTCGCGCCGCTCGTCGACGATCCCGTCGCCGTCATTGTCGATGCCGTCGGTGGCGTCGCCGGGCGTCTCCAGATACGCGTAGCCGAGGTAGCCGGTGGCCTCGCAGTTCGACCGGAGGCTCACGCCGTGGCCCCGCTCGTCCCAGGTGTAGACGAGGTCGAGGTCGCGCCCGTTGAGGTCGCGGATGAACCGAGCGTTGTCGTCATCGGACTCGGCCACGTTGTCGCACGAGCGCGCCGCGCCGCCGACTCCGGAGTCCATGTAGAGGCCGAAGATGATGTCGTCGTAGCGCGTCGTCGACTCGTTGACGATGTCGTAGTGCCAGAAGATGACGTCCTGGGCCTGCGGGTTGGCCCACTGGAAGCCTCGGACCTCGACGCGAAGCCCGAGCCCGCGCCGCGTCCGGTCGCGGCTGTCCGGGTAGAAGGCGTAGGCGTCGTAGTAGTTGTCGTCCATGACGAAGTACGACTCCTGGTCGGCGTTGGGCCGCTTGCCGAAGAACCCGTTCCACGAGCCGCACCAGCCCGGATCGTCGAGATCGTTGCGCCGGTCGTACCAGCACTCCGACGGGTCGCTCGCCGGGTCGAGGTCGCCGCTCAGGTTGGCGGCGCCGGGCCACGTCCGGAAGTCGTTCGAGATGGCGACGGCGCGGCCGACGTTGATGGCCGGGTCGGTCTCGACGAAGCCGGGCCGCGGCTCGAACCGCATCGTCCGTCCCGAGATCGGGCTCGTCGTCTGGCGCTCCCGGAAGCCGGTCAGCATGATGTAGGCCTGCTGGCCGTTCTCCTGCGTGACGCGGGCGAGGACGTACGGCGTGATGCCGTCGGAGTAGTTGAGCCCGATCCCCTTGGGGACCTCGACCGAGTGGAAGACGCTGAGGTCCGGGTTGGTCGTGTAGTCCCCGACCATGCCGTAGTTGTAGAACAGCGTCCGGATGCGGTTGGCGTCGTGGTTGCCCTGGCGCTCGGCGTCGATGCGGCCCCGGTACTCCGGCGGCGTCACGGGAAGCGGGGTCTGGGCGCTGGCGATCGACGGCGCCAGCAGCCCGACGAGGGCGGCCACGAGGCCCGAACGGATGCGCGTCGGAGTCATACGAGGAGGAAAAAGGCGACGGACGGCGGCGGGCGCCGAAAGGGCTAGCGGCGGACGGGGCGGGACCCGCGCAGCGAGATCCCGATCTCGATCCGGCGCGGCTCGGCGAACCGCGTCGGGCTCGGGTTGAACTGCTGCTGCGGGTCGAGCGTGTAGAACGGGCTCCCGGTGTCGGCGTAGACGAAGCCGTTCTGGAAGTAGCTGTCGAACAGGTTGAACACGCGGACGAACGCGGTCGCGCCGACGCCGCCCACCGAGAAGACCTTCTCGGCCCGGAGGTCCACGGTGGCCGAGACATCCTTCCGGCCCGAGTTGGTCTCCAGCTCGGCCCCGAAGCCGGTCCCGATGGACGGCGTGTAGGGCTGGCCCGAGGCCAGGCGGAGGATGCCCGTCAGGTTGTAGTTGTCCGGGGCGGACAGGATGGCCGTGGCGTTGAGCGTGTGCCGCTGGTCCCAGTTGAACGGGACCTGCTGCGGACGCGGGTCGCCGCCCGCCGCGGCCCGGTTGGCCGTCTCGCGCGGGTCGGACGAGTTGCCGTCGGCGATCTGGAACGTGTAGTCGAGCGTGGTCGAGACCGGGCCGAGGCCCCGCTGGTCGAACGAGACCGTGAAGCCGCGCACGCCGCCGAAGTCGACGTTCGTGAAGCGCGCGTACTCGGCCGCCGTGTAGGTCTGGACGAACTCGGTCCCGAGCAGGTCGCGGATGTCCTTGTAGAACAGGCTCACGTCGAGCCCGACGTAGCGGTTCAGCTCGCTCTTGAAGCCGAACTCGTACTGCGCCGTGAACTCGGGCTTCAGATCCGGGTTGCCGAGGATGCCGTAGCTGACGGCGCCGGCCTGGAGGTCGCGGAGGACCGAGTAGTCCGAGTTCGAGAACAGGAGGCCGAGGCCGGGGAGCTGGTAGAAGTGGCCGTACGAGAAGAACAGCGAGGCCCGGTCGAGGAACGGGAACGAGACGCCGAGACGCGGCGCTAGCGCGAACTTGACCGACGTGTCGACCGGGTGCGACTCGGGCGCGCCCTCGATCGAGTTGGCCGGGTTGGCGAGGTCGCTCGGGACGGTCGCATTCGCGTCGAAGTACTCGAACCGCAGGCCGGCGCGGACCCGGAGGTCGCCCCACTCGATTCGGTCCTGGATGAACGCCGCCCCCTGCCTCGGGCTGTAGCTCACCACCTCCGCCCCCAGCGTGTCGCGGACGACGCCAAGCTGCTCGACGCCGTTGATGAGCACCTGGCGGATCGCGTCGGGCGTCCCGAAGTCAATGGCCGACGCCTGGAACTCGACGCCCGCCTTCAAGAGGTGGATGTTCGTCGCCTGGTTCGTGACCGTCCCCTTGACGACATAGGAGTTCGTCCGCTGGATGAACCGCCCCAGATCGACGCCCTCGATGATGGCTCCGTTCTCGTAGTTCAGCGTCCCCTGCGGCGCGCCGGGCGCGTAGTACGGCGAGTCCTCGGGAAGGGCGAACTGGGTTCCGGCCCCGTCCGGGATGGTGCCGAGGCTCTCGAAGGCGTAGTCCGCGTAGTCGAAGTAGTTCTGACGGAGGCTCAGCTCGTAGAAGAGCGAGTTGGACAGCGTGTGCTGGATGTCCAGCCCGTGCACCAGGGACACCTCGTGCTGCGTGCTCAACCCGTCGGGGTTGAAGCGGTAACCGTAGTTCGAGCCCCGGCCCTCCCGGTTGGCCCCGATCAGCTGGTAGCTGAGCTGGACGTTGGGGATGGACTGGTTCGTGATCTTCGCCAGGTACGACCAGCGCCGGCTGTACCCGAGCGGGACCACCGCGCCGTCGCCGGTCGGGTTGAAGATGTTGCGCTGGAAGTCGCTCGAGTCCGTCGGCACGAAGCGGCGCTCGCCGGAGATGAGCCCGTTGCTGATGAACCGCTGGCCGTTGACGAGGAACGTCGTCTTGGGGACGAATGGGACCGGCCCGCTCAGGCTGCCCTGGTAGTTCTGGCGCGTCCCCAGCGAGAGGTCGCTGATGTAGGGAATCTGCGCGACCATGGCCGTCGAGTCCCGCCCGTTGATGAACGACCGCGCCAGCGTCGAGTCGTTGCCCGGGCTGAAGTGGTCGCCGCCGAAGACCTCAAACGAGGCCTCATAGCGGTTTGGGTCGCCGCTTCGGAGGACGGCGTTGACGACGCCCGAGAGGGCCTGCCCGTACTCGGCGTCGAACGTCCCCGAGATCACCTGGACCTCCTGGAGCACGGAGCGGTCGAGGGTGAGCGTGGACGAGTTATTGTAGGGGTTGTTGACGGAGACCCCGTTCACCTGGTACTGGACCTCCCCGGTCCGCCCGCCGCGGAAGTGACCGTCGACGACGCCCGCCTGGAGGTTGACGACGTCAGAGAGCTCCTGGACCGGGAGCGCGTCGATCTGGTCGCGGCCGATGGTCGCGACGGTGCTCGTCTGTGTCACGTCGACGATCGGCTGCGCGGCCGTGACCACGACCTCTTCGCCCGTCACGGTCTCCTCTTGGAGCGTCACGTTGAGCTCGGTCGTGGTGTTCGAGGCGATCTGCACGCCCTCGATCACCTGCGTCTGGTAGCCGATGCTGCTGACGCGGACCGAGACAGTCCCCGGGGGGATCCGGAGCACGTTGTAGTAGCCGTCGAGGTCGGCGGCCGCGCCGTAGCTGGTCCCGGTGACGAGCACGCTGGCGCCGATGGCGGGCTGCCCGTTCACGTCGAGGATGCGGCCGGAGAGCTTGCCCGTCTGGGCGTGGGCGCCGGCGGCGGTGAGGGCCACGAGGAGCGCCAGCCCGGCGAGGCGGAGGTGCGGAGTCCGAGTCGTCATGGTGCAGAGAGGGGTCGGGGCGGGCCCCGCGGCCCCCCCCCACGCGGTCGAACACGAGCGCCGGCACCCGGCCCGCCCCCCCCAGGCGCAAACGCGGCACGAG
>CAYPVZ010000053.1:0-4735 GCA_964414235.1 uncultured Rhodothermales bacterium
GCGGTCGCCGCGGCCGAGAAGCGGACGGCGGGTGAGATCGTGCCCTATGTCGTGCGTCGCAGCGGTTCGTACGACGTGGCCGTCTGGCGGGCCGCGGCCATCGGCGCGCTCGGCCTCGGACTGGTCGCGCTCGGGCTCGCGTGGCTGAACGACGGGTGGGGCTGGGGCTGGCTTTACTCGTCGTGGGCGCTGGCGCTCGTCATGGCCGGCGGCGGCGTCCTCGGCGCGCTGGCGGCGCTCGCCGATCCGGTCAGCCGCGCGCTCACGGGCACCGACCTCCTCGACGAGACCGTCCACCGCCGCGCCGCCGTCGCGTTTATCGAGGAAGAGGTCTTCGACACGCGCGACCGGACGGGCATCCTGCTGTTCGTCTCGCTCTTCGAGCACCGCATCGAGGTCATCGGCGACGCGGGCATCAACGCAAAGGTGGAGCTGTCCGAATGGGTCGAGGTGGTCGGCCTGATCCGCGAGGGGATCGTCCAGAAGTCGCTGGCGGACGGGCTCGTCCAAGCGGTCGAGCGGTGCGGCGACCTCCTGCACCGGCGCGGCGTGGAGATTCGCGACGACGACACGGACGAGCTGTCGGACGACGTCCGCGTCCGGGACGAGTGAGGGCGGCGGCGCTCGTGCTGCTGCTGGCCGCCGCTGCCAGCGCGCGCGACGTCCCGCGGCTGGCGGGCCGTGTCGTCGATCTCGCGGACGTTCTTTCGCCCGCGACCGAGGCCGCACTCACGGCTCGCCTCCAGGCTCACGAGGACTCGACCTCGAACCAGGTCGTCGTCCTGACGATTCCGTCGCTCGACGGTGAGGTGCTGGAGCCGTACGCCACAGAGGTGTTCCGAACCTGGGGCCTCGGCCAGGCCGACCGTGACAACGGCGTTCTTCTTCTCGTCGCTGTCGAGGAGCGCGAGCTCCGGATCGAGGTCGGCTATGGCCTCGAAGGCGCGCTGACCGACGCGACCTCGGGCTCCATCATCCGCCACGAGATCGTCCCACGTTTCCGCGAAGGCGACTTCGACGGCGGCGTGCTGGCAGGCGTCGACGCGATCCTAGCGGCGGTGTCCGGCGAGTACCAGGCGCGCGGGCTAATGGAGTCGGCCCGGGAGGTTCCGATCTGGCAACGCCTCCTGTTCGCCCTGCTCGGACTGGCGGTCCTGGGCACAGCGCTGGCGTTCCTTCTGCTGTGGACCGGAGGGACCGGTCTCGGTGGCGACGTGGGCGCGGGGTTCCTTGGGGTGGTCTTCGGCGCGGCCGTCTCGGGCGCCGCCTTCGCCGTGTTTCAGACGCCATGGGTGCTTCCGATCGGCCTCCTCGTGCCGTTCCTGTTCATCCGCCTCAACCACTGGGCCGAGGCGCACCCGACCTGGGGGCCTCGGCGCCGCCACTTCCGAAAGAAGCAGGCCGCGTTCCGCGAGGCGCGTGAGCGCGGCGACACGACGGTCGTCGTCGATGGGCGCACCTACTCGGTCCCGACCTATTCGGACAGCGGCGGAGGTGGCTTCAGCGGAGGCGGGGGCTCGTCGGGCGGCGGCGGCGCGTCGGGCAGCTGGTGACGGGTCGCGCCAGCGGCTAAAGCGCTTCGATGCGGAGGAGCGTGCCGTCGACGTCGCGGAGGTAGAGCGCGTTTCCACCGTCCGTGTACTCGATGTCCTGAAGGTCGAGCCGCGAGCGGAGGAGGACGAACACGCGGCGCGGCATCCCGAACGCCAGCTCGTGGACGCCCCGCGACTCGGTGTCGTCGGTCTCGACGAGCTCGAAGACCTGGTGGCCCTCGGCATCGAGCAGTTGCGCGCGCGGCTGCATCGTGAGCGGGTGGACGCCGAGGCTACCCAGCGTCAGCCCGAGCGCCGTCACGTAGAAGTCCAGCGCCTCGTCGAAGCGGGTCGTGCGGACGCAGACGCTGCGGAGCCAGACGGCCGAGCTTGGCTTGCGGAGCGCGCGCTCGGCCTGGCGGTATGCGGAGTCGAGCGTCGCAGAGGTAGGGGACATGAGGCGGGGACGACCGAGGGGAGGGAGAGGACAGGCTCTCCTATCCAGCCGTCGTGCCACCCCCTGCTGCATCGATTTATGCCCCTCGCCGGGAACGTGGCCGGGACGGCTCGTGCCGGGTATTTCTTTGCGAAGTTCAGCGCCGTGCCTGTCTAGAGGTCCCGCCAGCGGCTGGCGACGGAGGTGGGATGCCGTGATGCGGAGGCGGCGGACCTGCGGCGCAGGTCACGGTCAGAGTAGCGGCGACACAGAGCGCATGGTCTGCATGGCCGAGCCACCGAGCCACAGGTGGCCGGACGGATCGACACCGATCGCTCGGACGACGCCCTGAGCCTCCGGCGCGTCCAGAATGGCCAGCCCGAGGTATCCGTACGGATCGGCATAGCCCGGAGGCGCGGGCACTAGAATGCGCCACTGGTTGGATGCTTCAAGGAGGAACAGGATGGCTTCCCCCAGAGACTGAGATCCAGCGAAGGCGCGTGGCGGTCCGTAGGGAAGTACCTCGGGGGTGCGGTCCCGCTCCAACCAGTCGCCCACCCATGACCCATACTGGTACTGCCCGGTAATGGTGTGGGCCGTGAGCGTCGGCGCCGAGTTGCCGTAGGTGATTCCCGCGACGACTTCCGTGAACAGGCCCGATACGAACGTGGCCCGGAGTCCGTAGACGGCCACGTCCACCACGGTCGGGGTCTCGCGAGTGGCCGGGCGGAAGGGAAGGTGCGGCCGCTCCCAATCTGCCGGTCGGCTGAAATCGGCCGAGCGCATCAGCAGCGCCCCGTCGGAGCCAATGGCGTTGGCGAGCGACACGAACACCCGGTTGCTCGCCATTCGGCACTGCTTGACGGGCCAGTCGCCGACCTCCTGATCCCGGCCGACGACGTTGAACCGATCTCGCTCCAGCGTCGCTCCATCCCGCCCGACGCGCCAGAAGTAGGCATTGGCACCACCGACGAACAGCTCGCCGCCGGGCGAGAAGCAAACGGCGGTCGGGCCGGTCGCAATCGGGTCCTGGTCGTCGGTGGTGAAGAGCCTCCGCCAGCCGGAGCCGTCCTCCAGCCAGAGCGCCGACCCCGCGCCATTCTGAACGACGGCGGCGGTCCGCGACCCGTCGAATGCCAGATCCAGCAGAGTCCCGGGGGGGAAGCCGGTCACCGGCTCGAAGTGCAGCGTTCGCTCTCCCTCAAACGTCGGCAGGACCTCAGGAGGATCGGGGGGCTCCGAGGGATCGGTCATGCTGCATGCCGACAGCAGGCAAACACTCAACAGGGCGACGGCACGCATCAGACGAGGGGAGGTGGATGGCGAAATCAACCTCCGGTTGAGATGCAGCGGCCTCCCCTGATGAGGGGACACGACGGCTTACATGAAGCCGAGTGTCAGTCGGGCCTCCTCGCTCAGCATCTCCATCGAGTAGGACGGGACGAACACGAGGTCGATGGTCGTGTGCGCGACGCCCTCCAGCGCGTTGACGCCCTGCTCGACCTCGGCCGGCAGCGTCTCGGCCGCCGGGCAGTTCGGCGCCGTCAGCGTCATGCGGACGGTCACGTCCTGCCCGTCCCCGCCGTCGGTGAGGTCCCAACCGTAGATCAGACCGAGGTCCCAGATCGGGACCGGGATTTCGGGGTCGTAGATCGTGCGCATGACCTGGACCATGCCCTGCTCCAGGTCCGAGTAGTCGTCGGCCTCGCGGCCGTCGCGGAGGAAGTCGCGCGTCATGGCGGGGGACTGGCGGTGCGGGCCGCCAGCGGCTAGGTCAGGCGCGCGGCGATCTTCGCGTCGAGCCAGTCGCGGACCGGCTCCAGGCTCACCATCTCCACGACGTCGTGGGCGAAGGCGTAGAGGAGCATGGCCCGTGCGTCGGACTCGGAGACGCCGCGGCTGCGGAGGTAGAAGACGTGCTCGGGCTCGACGGAGCCCGTCGTCGATCCGTGCGAGCACTTGACGTCGTCGGCGTAGATCTCGAGCTCCGGCTTCGAGTAGTGGTGCGCGTCGGGCGAGAGGACGACGCCCTGGCTCTGCTGGTAGGCGTTGGTCTGCTGCGCCTCGCGCTGGACGAACACCTTGCCGTTGAAGACGCCCGTGCCGCGGTCGTAGATGATGCCCTTGAACAACTCGTTCGACTCGCAGCCCGGCGCGACGTGGTCCACCAGCGTGTGCGTGTCGACGTGCTGGTCGCCGTGGCAGATGTAGAGGCCGCCGAGCGTGGCCGTGCCGCCCTCGCCCGCGGGCGTCATCACCGTGTCGTTGCGGACGGTCCCGGAGGCGAACGTGAACGTCAGCGTCGAGACGTCGGCGTCGCGGCCCTGGTAGGCCCGGACGTTGGTGACCGCGTGCGCGTCGTCGCCCTCGTCCTGCACGCGGACGTGCTTCACGATGGCTGCGTTGCCCGCGACGATCTCGGTCAGGTCGTTGCGGAACGTCGGTGCGTCGCCGCGAACGGTGTAGGTCTCGACGATCCGGACCTCGGCGGCCTCGCCGACCACGACGAGGCTCCGCGTCTGGACGGAGGTGGGCGTGTCGGCCGTGAGGAGGTGGACGACATGGATCGGCGTCTCGACCGCGACGCCCTTCGGCACGGCGACGTAGACGCCGTCCAGAGGAAGCGCGCTGTTGAGGGCCGCGAAGGCGTCGCGCCCGAGGTCGACGTGGCGCCCGAACGTGTCCGCCAGTCGCCCGGTGCGCTGGCGGAGCGTCTCGGCGAGGCCGGCGACGGTCACGCCGTCGGGACGCGCCGAGAGATCCGAGG
>CAYPVZ010000053.1:4745-11025 GCA_964414235.1 uncultured Rhodothermales bacterium
GCGCCCGCGTCGAAGCGGCCGTTGACGACGACGACGCGGGCGGCGTCGAGGCCGGGAATGGCCGCCGCCGTCAGGTCGGCATCGGTTACCGAGGCCGGCGCGGCGGGGGCGTAGTCCGGCTTGAGCGCGGGGCGGAGGTCGGTGTACTTCCAGGCCTCGTCGCGCGTCGTCGGCAGGCCGGCAGCCTCGAAGGCGCGGCGGGCCTCCTGGCGACGGGCCGCGAACGGGTCCGGTGCGCCGTCGCCCGAGAACGCGCCCTCCAGCGCCTCGGCGGCGTGGCGGAGCAGGGCGGGGGCCTTATCGAGGTCGATCATCTCAGGGAGGTCAGAGTTCGGAGTTCACAGTTCGGAGAGGGACCTCTGAACTCAAGCCGCGGTCGCGGTCTCGTCGAGGAGCCAGTCGTAGCCCTTCACTTCGAGCTCCTCCGCCAGCTCCGGGCCACCGGAGCGGACGATCCGCCCGGCGACGAGCACGTGCACCTTGTCCGGCGTGATGTAGTTGAGCAGCCGCTGGTAGTGCGTGATGAGCACGAACGCGCGGTCCTCCGAGCGGAGCTTGTTCACGCCCTCGGAGACGATGCGGAGCGCGTCGATGTCGAGGCCCGAGTCGGTCTCGTCGAGGATCGCGAGGCGCGGGTCGAGCATGGCCATCTGGAAGATCTCGGCCCGCTTCTTCTCGCCGCCCGAGAACCCCTCGTTCACCGACCGCTGCGTCAGCTTCGGGTCGAGGTTGACGAACTGCGCCTTCTCGCGCATCAGCTTGATGAAGTCGCCGACGGCCAACGGCTCCTGCTTGCGGTGCTCGCGGACCGAGTTGACGGCCGTCCGGAGGAACTGGTGCGTGCTCACGCCGGGCAGCTCGACCGGGTACTGGAAGGCCAGGAAGAGCCCCTCACGGGTCCGCTCTTCGGGCGCCATCTCCAGGAGGTCCTCGCCGTCGAAGGTGACGGAGCCCTCGGTGACTTCGTAGTCCTCGCGCCCGGCGAGCACGCTGGCCAGCGTCGACTTGCCGGAGCCGTTCGGGCCCATGATGGCGTGGACCTCGCCGGGGTTCACGTCGAGCGAGAGCCCCTTGAGGATCTCGGTGTCCTCGACCGAGGCGTGGAGGTTCTGGATGGAGAGGAGAGCCATTCGTCTGTCGGGGTGAGACGCCGCGCGCGGCGTCCGGTCGGATGAATCGGAAGTGGGCGCTGGTGGACACGCTCCGCCAGCGGGGCGGCGCTAGCCGACGGAGCCTTCGAGCTGGACGCTCAGGAGCTTCTGGGCCTCGACGGCGAACTCCATCGGCAGCTTGGCCAGGATCTCCTTGGCGTAGCCGTTGACGATGAGGTTGAGCGCATCCTGCTCCGAGATGCCGCGGGCCTGGCAGTAGAACATCTGGTCCTCGCCGACCTTCGAGGTCGTCGCCTCGTGCTCGACCTGCGCCGTGTCGTTGTGGATCTCGATGTACGGGAACGTGTGGGCCCCGCACTGGTCGCCGATCAGCAGCGAGTCGCACTGGCTGAAGTTGCGGGCGTTCGCGGCCTTCTTGTTCACGCGGACGAGCCCGCGGTACGAGTTGTTGGAGCGGCCGGCCGAGATGCCCTTCGAGATGATCGTGCTCCGGGTGTTCTTGCCCAGGTGGATCATCTTGGTGCCCGTGTCGGCCTGCTGGAAGTCCTTCGTGAAGGCGACCGAGTAGAACTCGCCGACTGAGCCGTCGCCCTTGAGGATGCAGGACGGGTACTTCCAGGTGATCGCCGAGCCCGTCTCGAGCTGGGTCCAGGTGACCTTCGAGCGGCGGCCTTCGCAGAGCGCCCGCTTGGTCACGAAGTTGTAGACGCCGCCGGCACCCTCGGCCGAGCCGGGGTACCAGTTCTGGACGGTCGAGTACTTCACCTCGGCGTCGTCGCCCGCGATGATCTCGACGATGGCGGCGTGGAGCTGGTACTCCTCGCGCATCGGCGCCGTGCAGCCCTCCATGTAGGAGACGTAGCCACCGTCCTCGCAGACGATCAGCGTCCGCTCGAACTGGCCCGTGTTGGCCTCGTTGATCCGGAAGTACGTCGAGAGCTCCATCGGGCAGCGGACGCCCTTCGGGATGTAGCAGAAGCTCCCGTCGGAGAACACGGCCGAGTTGAGCGCGGCGTAGAGGTTGTCCGTGTAGGGCACCACCTTGCCCATGTTCGCCCGGACGAGCTCGGGGTGCTCCCGGACGGCCTCGGAGAACGAGCAGAAGATGACGCCGACCTTGGCGAGCTCGGCCTTGAACGTCGTCGCGACGCTCACCGAGTCCATCACGGCGTCGACGGCGACGCCCGCCAGCGCGGCCTGCTCGCGGAGCGGGATGCCCAGCTTCTCGAAGTCGGCCAGGATCTCCTCCGGGACGTCGTCGATCGAATCGTACTTGGCCTTGGAGCCGGGCGCCGAGAAGTAGTAGGCGTCCTGGTAGTCGATCTTTGGGACGTCGAGGTGGGCCCAGTCCGGCTCCTTGCCCTCGTCGAGGAGCTTGAAGAAGTGCCGGAGCGCCTTCAGGCGGTACTCCAGGAGCCACTCGGGCTCTTCCTTCTGCGCCGAGATGTAGCGGACGGTGTCTTCGCTGAGCCCCTTCGGCGCCTTCTGCGACGTCACGTCTGTCGTGAAGCCGTACTTGTAGCCCTGCTCGGCGACGTCCTCGAAGAAATCGTGCTCGGTATAGGTGGGCATCGGTTCGGTAGCGTGTCGCTGGGGCGAACAGGAGGGGGGGGAGGCTGTTCCGCCAAGACGTGGCGAACGGACCCGGTGGACGCTGCGAGGCGAGGCGGTCGCACCATCTCTCGGGTGAACCTCGTTGGAAGGCGGAGCGTCTGCGGGTCCCGGAAGTTCGGGACCGACCGCTGCTGCCGCCGCTCGATGCGGTGAAGCATCCCCGAAAGCCCCTGTCACACCCCCCGGCCATGACCGAGACTGCTCCGTTCGCCATCACCGAGCGCGCCCGCCAGCGGCTGGCGGCCGTCGCCGCCGCTGAGGCCGTCGACCTCGGAGAGACCTTCCTCCGCGTCGCCGTCGTCCCGGGCGGGTGCTCGGGGCTGACCTATGACCTCGGCTGGGACACCGTCGCCGGCCCGGCCGATGAGCAGGTCGAGGTCGACGGGCTCCGGCTTCTCCTCGACCCGCGATCCCTCGTAACGGTCGAGGGCACGACGCTCGACTTCACAGACGGTCTGGAGGGCAAGGGCTTTCATTTCGACAACCCCCAGGCCGTCCGGACGTGCGCCTGCGGCGAATCCTTCTCCCTCTGATGCGCGCGCTTGTTCTCACCCTCGCCGTCGCGCTGGCGGCCTGTGCCAGCGAGCCCGGCGCCTCGACGGCGGCAGTCGTCGAGGCGCCGACCGAGGCGGCGACCACGAATCCGGCTCCGGGCCTCGAAGCACCGTCCGAGCCGGACACGCCAGCCATCGACCCGGAGAGCCCCGAAGCGGCCGTCGACGCCATCCTTGCGTACCTGGGTGCCCACGCTGACGGCTCGACGGCGGCCGACACGCTCTGGTCGCCGGAGGGTCCTCCAGACTCGGCCGACCTCTCGGCCGAGACGTTCCGCCAGTCTGGCGCCTCCGTCATCCGCGCCTCTGTCGACGCGCCGGGCGAGCCGGAAGGCGCCGCCGGGTCGATCTACATCGAGGTGCCCGCGACGGCCGTCGTCCGCGCCCCAGACGGGTCGGAGTCGAGCGTTCCTCTTCGCTACACGCTGCGCCGCGTGAACCACGTGCCGGGCGCTGAGCCCTGGACGCTCCGCTGGCACATTGAAGGCGTCGCCGCGGCGGGCTGACAAAAAAAGCCCGCTGGCCTTACGGGGCCAGCGGGCACCAGGTGGGACGTGGGACGGCACGTCGATCACCAAGGCCAAAAAACAAAACGAGCGGCAAATAGGTGCCCCCCATTACGCACTTTGCCTCGACTTCACATCAAAACGGGGGATTCCCCCGGGGATGTCCGGGGAGACTGCCCGATCAATCCGCGGTCGTCCATGTGATCCGGTCGCCCTGGACGAGTCCGAGGCGACGCGAATAGCCGGCTGGCACCTCAACGACGAACTGGGCATCGCCCTGCGAGGGGAGGGGGGCCTGGGAATACGGCGTCGTGTTCTCGGCGATGTTGAGCAGCGTCGAGTCGGCGGCGTAGTACTGGATGTCGAGCGGGTGCGGCGTGTTGGCCATCCAGAACGACTGGCGCTCGGCATACGGAAAGACGAAGAGCATGCCGGTGTTGTCCGGGATCTCCGGGCGCTGCATGAGGCCGCGCATCCGCGTCGAGTCGGTGTCCGCGATCTCGATGGCGATGGTCTTGAGCGTATCGATGCCGCGCACGAACGCGAGCTTCCCTTCGATGTCGAACGGAATCCCGTCGGTCTCGGCGCTGGCGGGTTCTGTGGGTGCCGCCGAGCGGTCCGGCTCGGAGCAGGCGACCAGAAAGACGGCGAGGAGCAGCGGAGCGAAGCGGGGCACGGCGACAGACGAGAGACGAGCTCAAGCTAGCCCACGAGCCGCAGCGCCACGGCGTCGGCGACGGCGGCGCCCTCGGGGGTGAGGCGGACGCGGTCGGGCGTGACCTCGACGAGGCCGGCGCCTTCGAGTGCCGCCAGCTCGGGGCGCTTGTCGGTCAGGAGGTCCACCCCGTAGTCCCGTTCGAGTCGGTCGAGGTCGAGGCCGTCGACGAGGCGGCGGAGCCCCAGCATGATGGCCTCGTCTCCCAGTTCATCCGGACCGATGGACTCGCGCCAGTCGAGGGGACGCTCGCCGGCCAGCAAGAGGCCCTGCCAGCGGCCGAGGTGGGCGATGTCGGCCCAGCGCCAGCCGCGACTTCGCGTCTCGCGCCAGAACGAGTGCGCGCTCGGTCCGAGCCCGATCACCGTCTGGTGCGTCCAGTAGCTCTCGTTGTGGCGGCTCCTTCGGCCCGGCCGGGCGAACGACGAGACCTCGTAGTGCTCGAACCCGTGCTCGGCGAGATAGTCGTGGGTGAAGAGGTAGCGCTGGCGGAGCGTCTCGTCGCCCTCCGGGACCACGCGGCCGAGGTCGACCAGCTTGCGGAGCGGCGTCCGCTCTTCGACCGTCAGGCTGTAGGTCGAGACGTGCGTGGCGCCGAGGCGGACGGCTTTCTGGAGGTTGGCGCCCCAGTGCTCGAACGGCTGCTCCGGCACACCGAAGATGAGGTCCACCGAGACGTCGCCGATCTCTCGAACGGCGGCCTCGACGCCGGCCTCGGCCTGCGCGGCGTCGTGGGCTCGGTTCATGAACCGGAGGTCGTCGTCGAAGAACGACTGGATGCCGAGCGAGAGCCGCGTCACGCCGAGGTCGCGGGCGGCGCGCAGCCACGCGGCGCCCTCTGGCCCGGCCAGGTCCTCGGGGTTGGCCTCGACCGTGACCTCCGCCAGCGTGGCGGTGTCGAAGTGGTCGTGCGCCACCTGGAGGGTGCGGGCGAGCGACTCGGTCGAGAGCAGCGAGGGTGTGCCGCCGCCGAGGTAGACCGTCGCGAGCGGCGCCCGCTGGCGGAACTCGGCACCGAGCATCGCCGCCTCCGCTTCGATCGCACGGACGTACGTCGTCTCGTCGCGCCGCGTGGTCGTGAAGTAGAAGTCGCAGTAGACGCAGCGCTGCGAGCAGAAGGGGACGTGGATGTAGAGGCCGGCCATGGAGCGGTGGAAGTCTGGGCGTGAACCGCCGTTCCCTGTCATGGGTGCCTTCGCTGATCGGATCGTCGCCGCGGCCGAGCGCCGCGCCGGCGCCCTACCTCTCGACACTGGCCGACGCCTCGGGCACTGCATTCGCCAAGTGGATGCTGGCGATGCCAGCGGCGAGCCACTGCGGCGCGGTCCCGCGCGAGGCGTGGCACCTCGCCCGCCTCGGCGCGACCGTCGTCCAGGACTGCGGGGTATGCGTCCAGATCGTCGTCAACCTCGCCCGGCGTGACGGCGTCGACGCCGCGGTCCCCGGCAGGCGCTCGACGCTCCGGACACGCTGCCCGAGGCCGAGCGGATCGCCTACGCCTTCGGCCGAGCCGTCGCCGCGCAGGCCGACAGCGTGCTGGAGCGTGTCGCGGAGGTCGAGGCCCGGTTCAGCGCGGACGTCCACGTCGAACTGGCGATGGCGGTCGCGATGTGCCAGATGTTCCCCGTCCTGAAGCGCGGCCTCGGGCACGCCGTCGCGTGCGCGCTCGTGGCAGTCGACGTGTGAGCGTAGGGCCGTAGGATCTCGCCGCCAGTGGGGAGGAGCGCCTCGCCAGCGCGGTGACGGCGAGACGGGCACGCGGCACGAGGGGCGCTGAAG
>CAYPVZ010000054.1:0-5871 GCA_964414235.1 uncultured Rhodothermales bacterium
GTGCCGGGCGCGCCGGGGTTGACGAGGCCCATCGCCCGGAGCACGTCGCCGACGGAGTCGCGATCGGCCGGCGTCGGCGCCAGCGAGATGTCGACGACGCCGAAGGGGACGGGCTGGCCGCCGCGCTGGCTGAGCGTCTCGGCGACGCGACGCCCGATGAGCTCGCCGGCGCGCGTGATCTTGAACGCCATCGTCTTGATGGCATCGGTGACCGCGCCGAAGTCGGCGTCCGGCCCGAGCGCCTCGATGGCGCGGAGCACGACGCCGGGCCCCGAGATGCCGACGTTGAGCGCGGCGCCGGGCTCGCTCGGCCCGTGGAAGGCGCCGGCCACGAAGGGGTTGTCGCCGACGGCGTTGCAGAAGGCGACGAACTTGGCGCAGGCGATGGAGTCGCGCTCGGCCGTCCGCGCGGCCATGCCCTTGATGGCGCGGGCGACGGCCAGGACGGCGTCGGCGTTGATGCCTGCCTTCGTGCTCCCGCAGGCCACGGACGCACACACGCGCTCGGTGGTCGCCAGCGCCTCGGGCAGCGCCTCGATGAGCGCCGCGTCCCCCGGCGTCGTCCCCTTCTCGACGAGCGCGCTGAAGCCGGCGAGGTAGTCCACCCCGACCTCGCGCGCGGCCCGGTCGAGGACCTCCGCCAGCGCGACGAAGTCGGCCGGTGAGAAGCCGTCGGCGATGAGGGAGGCGGGCGTGATCGAGACGCGCTTGTTGGCGATGCGGACGCCGTAGGTCCGCTCGACCTCCCGGGCCGCCGCCACGTGGTGCTCGGCCGTGCGGACCACGCGGTCGTAGACGTTCCGCCGCGTCGACTCAGCGTCGCGGCTCTGGCACCCGCGGAGGCTGATCCCGAGCGTGACCGTTCGGATGTCGAACGCGTCGGCCTCGGTCATCTGGACCGTTTCGAGGACTTCGCGGAGGGCGAGGGGCATACGAGCGGGAGCGACGAGTCTTCGAGACCGGGAAGGGTGCGTAGGCGCTGAGCGCTACGGGCGATGCATCGCCTGGAACAGGTCCTCGTGCTGGAGGAGCACGCGGGCGCCGACGCCGTCGCCGCGGCGCTGGAGCGCGTCGCGGGCCGCGCCGAGGTCGGTGCTGGACGGGAAGTCGGCCACGAGGACGACGGTGAAGTAGCCCTGGAGCACCTTCTGCGACACGTCGAGGACGTTGGCCCCGGCGGCCGACAGCTCGGCCGTGAGGGCCGCCAGCACGCCGGGCTGGTCATGTCCGTAGGCCGTCACGACGACGCGCGTGGCGCCGGGCGCGGGCCCCTCCGGCCCTACCGTCGGCGCGGCCGGAGCACGGCCGGGAGCACGCACTGACGCGCCGTCACCTCCGGGAGCACCGCCGGACGCCCCGGCGTCGAGAACGGCCCGGGCGACGCGCTCGACGCGCTCAGGCGTGGCCTCCGCCCCGAGGGCGGAGGAGATCCGGTCGATGAGGGCGCGGACGTCTGTCGACATAGAGGAGCGGCGGACCGAGGGCAGACGCTGAAGGTACCGCCCCTGGCGCCCTCAGAGACCGCAGCGGAACCCCTCGGGCCGGCCGACGTGACGCGAGCCCCCCCGCCGGCTCGCCCATGCCCGACTTCGTCCGCGTCGCCTCCACCTCCGACCTCGCTGACGGCGAGATGCGCCAGGTCTCCGCTGGCGGCCACGACGTGCTCCTCGCCCGCGTCGCCGGTGCGTTCCACGCCTGTACCGCCTTCTGCACCCACTACGGCGCCCCGCTGGCGGACGGCGTGCTCGACGGAACGACCGTCGTCTGCCCGTGGCACCACGCGGCCTTCGACGTCGCCTCGGGCGCTCTCTGCCAGCCCCCGGCCGCCGACGACCTCCGCTCGTTCGAGGTGCGGGTCGACGGCGGCGACGTGCTCGTCCGCGTGCCGGACGACGCCGATGCGCACGGCAAAGACATTCCCTACCGCGCCAGCGACGGGGAGGAGCCGGCGATGGTCGACCTCGACACCCACGCCGACGACCGGCTGTTCCTCCTTCTCGGGGCCGGCGCCGCGGCCGAAGCCTGCGCCGAGCGCCTCCGCCAGCTCGGCTACCGAGGGCGCCTCGTCATGGTCACGCAGGAGACGCGCCCCCCGTACGACCGCACCGCCCTCTCGAAGGGCTACCTCGCCGGGAAGACGGCCGCCGACGGGCTCCGCCTCCGCGATGGCGCCTTCTACGAGGCCCACGGCATCGAAGTCTGGACCGACCGGACCGTGACCGCGCTTGACCCCGACGCCCGGACGGTCTCGTTCGCCGACGGCGACGACGTGACCTACGACGCCGCCCTCGTCGCGACCGGCGGTACGCCGCGCCGCCTCCCGGTGCCAGGCACCGACCTGAATGGCGTCCTTCTCCTGCGCTCGTGGACCGACGCCACGGCACTGCTCGACCGGATCGAGGGCGCCAAGCGCGTCGCCGTCATCGGCGCGTCGTTCATCGGGATGGAAGCCGCGTCCGGGCTCGTCGGGCGGGGGCTGGACGTGACCGTCATCGGCCAGGAGGAGGTACCGTTCGAGACGGTCCTCGGGCGCGAGGTCGGAGGCGTGTTCCGCCAGGCCGCCGAGAGCAAGGGCGTCACGTTCCGGCTCGGCGCGGGCGTGGAGCGCATCGAGACGGTGCCGGCCGCCCCCGACGTAGGGCCGCCGACGCACCTGCGCGTCGTGCTGGCGGACGCGACGGAGGCCGAAGCCGACCTCGTGCTCCTCGGCGTCGGCGTGCGCCCGGCCACCGACTTCCTCGACGGCACCTCGTTCCTTCGCGACGACGGCGGGGTCACGGTCGACGGCTACCTGCGGGTCGCGCCCGGCCTCTTCGCCGCGGGCGACATCGCCGCCTTCCCCGACGTCCGCTCGGACCGAACGGTGCGCATCGAGCACTGGCGGCTGGCTCAGCAGCACGGCCGGACGGCGGCGCACAACATGCTCGCCGAGCGCGACCCGACCGTCCTCGACGAGCGTTTCGAGGCCGTTCCGTTCTTCTGGACCGGCCAGTATGGCGTCAGCCTCCGCTACGTCGGCCACGCAGAGGACTGGGACGAGGTGATCATCGACGGCTCGCTCGACGACCGCCAGTTCGTGGCGGCCTACGTCGAGGGCGGCGAGGTCCGCGCGCTGGCGGCCGTCGGGGGCGACCGGGACGCAGCGGCCTTCCACCGCCTCCTGGCCCGTGGCGCCGTCCCGCCGCCCGATGCCTTTCGCGACGGCATCGACCTCGTCGCGCAACTAGCGGCGTTCGACTGAGACAGAACCGCCTCGCGCTCCCAGCCGGAAGGCCAAACGGAGCCCGAGGCGGTCGTCATCCGGTTCCGCCGGCTCGCCAGCATGGCGAGCGGGCCGCGGTCAGTCCTTCGTCAGCGCCGTCAGGAACGAGTTGGCCCCGGCGCGGACACGGATGAGAAACGACTCCCCCGCGTCCACGTCTTCAACGGCCGCTTCGATGTCGGCGACCGACGCGATGGGCTGGCGGTTGACCTCGGTAATGACCATGCCCGGCTGGAGGCCGGCCTCGCGGAACGCGTCCGAGGCGTGGTCGACCTCGGTGATGGCGACGCCCTCGACGTCGCCGCCGAGCTGGCGGGCCAGCTGCGGCGTGACGGTCTCCATCGTGAGGCCGAACGCCTCCAGGCGCGCCGGGGCCGCGGTCGGCTGGCGGCCCCCGTCGGGAGCGGTGCGGTCGCGACGCTCCGAGATCGGCTCGTCCTCGCCCGGCCGGCGGCCGAGACGCACCGTCGCCGTCCGCTCGCGGCCGTCGCGGTTGTAGGTGATCTCGACGGCATCCCCCGGGCGCTTGCTCGAGATGAGCGAGACGATCTGGCGGCTGTCGGTCAGCGTCACGCCGTCGATGCCCGTGATCACGTCATCGACGCGGAGGCCGGCATCGGCCGCCGGCGTCTTGCCATCGGCGTCCGGCGAGATGGACGCGACGTAGGCAGCGCCGGGCCCGACGCCGAGGCTCCGGCGGAGCGCCGGGGTCGCCGCGTTGAACGAGATGCCCAGGTAGCCGCGCTCGACCGTGCCCGAGTCCATCAACTGCTCGACCGTCGAGCGGACGATGTTCGAGGGCAGCGCGAACGAGATGCCGTTGAACGTGCCGGTCCGCGTCGCGATGGCCGAGTTGATCCCGACGATCTCGCCGCGGAGGTTGACGAGCGGGCCGCCCGAGTTGCCCGGGTTCACGGCCGCGTCGGTCTGGATGTAGTTCGAGATGGTCGCGCGTCCCTGCGGGTCGGTCCCACCCGAGTAGCGGCCGACGGACGACACGATGCCCGAGGTCACCGTGTTCGAGAGGTCGGCGTCGAGCGGGCTGCCGAAGGCGAGGACCCACTGGCCGACGCGGAGCGCGTCGGAGTCGCCGAAGGAGAGCGACGGGAAGTCGTCGCCGTCGACCTTGAGGACGGCGAGGTCTGAGAACGGGTCGGTGCCGACGAGCTCGGCCTCGAACTCGCGGCCGTCGAAGAGGACCACGCGGAGATCGTCGGCCCCCTCGACGACGTGGTTGTTGGTGACGATGTAGCCGTCGTCCGAAACGAAGGCGCCGGAGCCCAGGCCCTCCTGATAGCCGCCGCCGTCGAACGGCGAGCCGCCGAAGGGCGCGAACGGGTTCATCTGGCGGTTCTGGCTGACCTCGCGCGAGGTCTGGACCTGCACGACGGCCGGGTTGACCCGCTCGGCGACGGTCGAGAAGGCCTGGCCGAGGTCCTCGGCCGTGGCGACGGCGGCCTCGGGAACGGCGCGCTGGGCGTCGGCCTGGCCGAAGAGGCTCGCCAGTCCGGTGAGGTTGGCGGCCGAGGTGACGAAGACGATGCCGCCCACGACGGCGGCGGCGATGAGGAGCGCGGCGGAGACTCTGCGCGTGGCGTCAGTCATGGCAGAAAGCGATACGGAATGGAGCGAGAACGAGCGGGCCGGGGCGGGGTTGCGCGAGGTCCGCAGAGTCGGCGGTTCCAACGTCGCCGCGCGAGCGGTCGTATTCCTCGGGGGCCCGTCCTCCGCGACCCTGCCAAAAATTTGATCGGGGCGCCCTCCACACTGGGAAGGCGCCCCGACCGGCGTCCTGCGTCACACACACCGCAGGCGGTAGCGGGTGTACAACGGACCCCCAGGGGCCTTCGTGTGCCCCCCCGGAAAAAGAAAGGAGGCCTTCCGAGGCCTCATGAGGCGACGGGCAGCCGGAGTCGGATCGTGGTTCCGCCGTCGTCGCCCGGCACGACCTCGAACGAGCCGCCGTGACGGTGGGCGCGCGCGCGCATCGTGCGGAGTCCCATGCCCCCACTTCGGGCGCCCTCGGGAATCCCACGCCCATCGTCCGCGACGGTGAGGACGACGGCGCCGGCGGCGTCGTGGGCGAGCGTGACGTGGACCACCCGGGCCTTCCCGTGGCGGACGGCATTCGTCAGGGCCTCCTGGGCCACGCGGTACAGGTCGAGCTTGAGGTCGTCGTCGAGCACCTCGCCGTTGAGCCGGTCGTCGACCTCCACGTCGACAGCGAGGGCGGCGCGGACCTCGGCCGCCAGCCGCGCGAGGGCTTCGCCGGCCGTGAGGCGGTCGAGGTCAACGGGATCGAGCCCGAGCGCGAACGACCGGAGCTGGCTGAGCGCGCGCGCCATGAGCGCCTGGACGCGCGAGGCCTCGGCCGCGTGCTCGGTCCCCGCGAGGTCGTGCGCCAGCGCCGACGCCATCATCGACGCGCCCACGAGCGACTGGCCGACGCCGTCGTGGATGTCCTGGGCGATCCGCTGGAGCTGGCGGTTCGAGACGTGGAGGAGGTCCTCGGACGCGTTGCGGCCTTCGGTGACGTCGGTGGCGACGTAGAGGAACTGGACCGGCTCGCCGTCGGAGGGCGCCACGGGCGAGAGGATCACCTCGAACAT
>CAYPVZ010000054.1:5881-10852 GCA_964414235.1 uncultured Rhodothermales bacterium
AACCGGGCCGGGCGGCTCGTGCGGGCGGCGGTCACCGCGGCGGACGTCCACCCGGCCGAGGCCTCGTCGGCGAACCCGAGCCCGTCGAGCGGGACGCCCTCGGCGGCGTCGACGCCGAAGGCCTCGGCCGCAGCCGCGTTGCCGAACACGTGGACGAGCGCGCCCCCGCCGTCCCGTTCGAGCAGCCCGAGCGGGACGGCCGAGGCGGCGAACACCTCCCGGATCCGCTCGCGCTGGCGGTTGGTCTCGACCTCGGCCTCGACCCGCTTCGTGACGTCGTTCTGGACGCCGATCATGAAGGACGGGTCGCCGGCCTCGTCCGAGATCGGCGTCAGGTACAGCTCGTTGTAGAACAGCCGCCCGTCCTTCGTGTAGTTGCGGAGCACGATGCCGTTGATGAACTCCGGCGTGCGGATCCCCCGTCGGATGGCGTCGAGTACGTCGCCCTGCCCGTCGCCCGTGTCGTCGCGCGTGCCATCCGGGCGGATCTGGAGGAAGCGGCAGTTCCGGCCGAGCGCCTCCTCGCGCGCGTAGCCCGTCAGCTCGGTGAACCCGCGGTTGACGTAGCACAGCGGCTGGTCTGGCTGCCGGAGGTCGGCGATGACGATGGAGTTGTTGGCCGCGTCCACGGCCGCCGCCAGCAGGTCGAGGTCGATGGCCTCGGTGCCCGGCGCCGTCAGGCGGACGAGGACGAGCATGGCGCCCTCGTCCCAGGCCTCCGCGCGGGCCCGGTAGCGCCGCGAGCCGTCCGGCCCGAGCACGTGGAGGTGGGTCCCGGCGCGAACCGCGTCCAGGAACCCGCCCAGGTCCTCCGGAACCTCGTCTTCCGGCGAGACGATCTCGGCCACGAACTGACCCACGGGGTCGGTGCCGACGATGGCGCGCGCGAGCGGGTTGGACTCGGCGATCCGCCCTTCGGCGTCGATGCGGAAGGCCGGATAGGGGACGACGGAGAGAGGGGAGTCGGACACGGCGAGAGGGGCAGACGGGTCGTCAACGTCCCGCAACGTCGGTCAGACGGGGGAGGCCACTAAGGTAAAGGCGGTAGGGGGTTCTTCCGACTTCCCCCGTGTGCAGAGCGTGTTCACGGCGCGATCTCCGCCCCCCCCCCACGCGCGCCCGGCTGGAACGGCGTCGGGGGCGCCCGGTACTCCGGCCGCCCCGCCCCGCCGCCCGTGCCCTCCTGGATCCGCCGCCTCGCCGCCCGCCCCGACGCCCGCCTCCGGACGTCCGGCCCGCCCACGTGGCCCGCCGCCGACTCGCCGCACGCCGTCGTCGTCGGCGCCGGCTTCGGCGGGCTGGCGGCGGCCGTGCGCCTGCTCACGCGCGGCTACCGCGTGACCGTCGTCGACCGGCTCGACCAGCCCGGCGGGCGCGCCCGCGTCGAGCGTGTCGAGGGCGAGGGCGGGGCGTACACGTTCGACATGGGCCCCACGCTCATCACGGCGCCCTTCCTCTTCGACGAGCTCTGGGCGCTGGCCGGCGAGGACCGCGCCGACCACGTCCCGTTCGTCGAGACGACGCCCTTCTACCGCATCCGCTTCGACGACGGCGAGGTCTTCGACTACACCGGCGACGCGGCGGCCATGGAGCGCGAGATCGCCCGCTTCAGCCCGGCCGACATGGCCGGCTACCGCCGCTTCCTCACGAAGAGCGAGGCCATCTTCGAGACCGGCTTCCAGGAGCTCGGCCACGTCCCCTTCGACCGCGCCGGCCACATGGCGCGGATCGTCCCCTCGATGGTCGCCCTCGAAAGCCACCGCACGGTCTACGGGCTCGTCTCGAAGTACATCAAGGACCGGCGCCTGCGGAAGGTCTTCAGCTTCCACCCCCTCCTCGTCGGCGGCAACCCGTTCTCAACGACGTCGATCTACGCGCTCATCGCGTTCCTGGAGCGCCACTGGGGCGTGTGGTACGCCATGGGCGGCACCGGCGCCGTCGTGCAGGGCATCGCCGACCTGGTCAAGCGCCACGGCGGCACGTTCCGCTTCGGCGAGACCGTCGAGGAGATCACCGTCGACGCCGCCAGCGGCGCGAAGCCGCGCGCCACCGGCGTCCGGCTGGCGACCGGCGAGCACCTCGCGGCCGACCTCGTCGTCTCCAACGCCGACGCCGCCTGGACCTACCAGCGCCTCGTCGCGCCCGAGCACCGCACCACCTGGACCGACGAGAAGCTGGCGAAGGCCAAGCACTCCATGTCGCTCTTCGTCTGGTACTTCGGCACCGACCGGACCTACGACGACGTCGCCCACCACACCATCCTCCTCGGCCCCCGCTACAAGGCGCTGCTCGACGACATCTTCCACAAGAAGGTCCTCGCCGACGACTTCTCGCTCTACCTCCACCGCCCCACCGCGACCGACCCGAGCATGGCGCCCCCCGGCCACGACACCTTCTACGTCCTCTCGCCGGTCCCCCACCTCGACAGCGGCACCGACTGGAACACCGAGACCGAGCGCTACCGCCAGCGCATCCAGGACTACCTCGAAGAGACCGTCCTCCCGGGCCTGAGCGACCACGTCACGGCCAGCCTCACGCTCACGCCGCAGGGCTTCCTGGACGACTACCTCTCGGTGAAGGGCGCCGCGTTCTCGTTCGAGCCGCAGCTGCTCCAGAGCGCCTACTTCCGCCCCCACAACGCGAGCGAGGACGTCGACGGGCTCTACCTCGTCGGCGCGGGGACACACCCGGGGGCCGGCATGCCGGGCGTCCTGTCCTCGGCGCGCGTGCTGGACACCATCGTGCCCGACCCCGAGGCGCTGGCTCGCTGATCCGGGAGGGCCCGGCGCCCCTGGCGACCGCCCACCGCCCCCGTCGACGCCCAATCGAGGCTCTCCGGCCCCCTGCCGTGGGAATCCGAGACCCAACGTCGGGTATCCGAGACCCAATGCCGGGGTTCTGAGACCCAACATCGGGTATCCCGGACCCAACGTCGGGTATCCGAGACCCAACATCGGGATTCCGAACCCCAATGCCGGGGTTCCAGACCTCGCGATTGGGGTTCCGAACCTCAACGTTGGAGTTCCAGACCTCAGAGTTGGGATTCAGAACCCCGATCAAACGCGACCGCCCGCCCCGGGACGATCCCCGAGGCGGGCGGAACCGGCAGAGCCGGAGCGCTACGCGGCGACGCCCTCGGCGTGGGCCTCGTCGTACTGCTCGCGCGCCACGTCGATGCCGGCGCGCTTGAGCTTGCCCTCCAGCCGCTCGTAGCCGCGGTCGAGGTGGTAGATGCGGAGCACGTCCGTCTCGCCCTTCGCCACCATGCCGGCCAGCACGAGCGAGACCGACGCGCGGAGGTCGGTGCTCATCACGACGGCGCCGGAGAGCGGGCGCGTGTTGCCGGCCACGTGGACCGTGTCGCCCTCCACCTTGAGGTCGGCGCCGAGGCGGCGCAGCTCCGGGATGTGCTTGAAGCGGTCCGTGTAGATCGTGTCGCGGACCGTCGACGGGCCGTCGGCCTGCGTCATGAGCACGGTCCACTGGGCCTGGAGGTCGGTCGCGAAGCCAGGGAACGGCGCCGTCTCGATGGAGACGGGCCGGACGGACTCGACGCCGTCGACCTCGACGATGCCCCACGCCCCGTCGGGGTCGTCGAGGAAGCGGACCGGCGCGCCGGTGGCGCGGAAGGCCTCGGTGAAGGCCGGCCCGAGGTGCTCCGGCTCGGCGCCGGTGATCCGGAACGTCTCGCCGGGCGGCGTCGAGAGGGCCGCCGCGATCATGTAGGTGCCGAGCTCGATGCGATCCGGGCAGTTGGTGAACTCGACCGGGTTGAGCTTGTCGACGCCCTGGACGGTGATCGTGTCGGTCCCGAGGCCGTCGATCTGGGCGCCCATGGCCTGGAGCATCTGCCCGAAGACGACCACGTCGGGCTCGGCCGCGCAGTTCTCCAGCACCGACTCGCCGCTGGCGGTGACGGCCGCCAGCAGCACGTTGATCGTGGCGCCGACGCTCACGGGCTCGAAACGCATGCGGCCGCCGGGGAGCCGGCCGCCGGGGGCCTCGGCGATCACGTAGCCGCCCTCCTCGGTGACGGTGGCGCCGAGCGCCTCCATGCCCTTGATGTGGAGGTCCACCGGGCGCGGGCCCCAGGCGCAGCCGCCGGGCAGCGACACCTTGGCCTTGCCGCCCCGCCCGAGCAGCGCGCCGAGCATGTAGAACGACGCCCGCATCTGCTTGACGAGGTCGTACGGCGCCTCGAAGTGATGGATGCCGGACGCGTCGATGGTGATCGTCTCCGGCGTGTCCGGGTCGTCGTCGGGCTCCCACGTCACCTTGCAGCCCGTCACGCGGATCACGTTCGAGAACGTGGCGACGTCTTTCAGGACGGGGATGTTGTGGATCGTGGTCGTGCCGTCGGCGAGGACGGCGGCGGCCATGAGCGGGAGGGCGGTGTTCTTCGAGCCGCCGACGTGGAGGGAGCCGCGGAGGGCGCCGCCGCCGTGGATGACGAGCTTGTCCATGGGTTGGAGAGGGGTGGGATCGGCCGGAGCCAGGGAAGGCCGGGCCGGGGCAAACGTGCGGGCCCGTGTGAGGGTTCTTCCGCGTGCGGTCGGCCACCGACGCGGCGACGTGCGGCGCTTCGTACCTCCCCCACCGGCGGTGGGCGCCGCCAGCCGGGCGGGGCGGGGAAAACGCAGCGCGCCGCCCCCGGAGGAGCGGCGCGCTGAACGAACCGAGGCCGAGGACCTAGCCGCGCGAGCCCTGCGGGGCGACGCGGAGCCGCTGCCCGAGCTGCACCACGTCCGAGTTCAGGTGGTTCCAGTCGCGGAGCTGGCGGATCGTGACGCCGTAGCGGCGGGCGATGCCGGTCAGGGTGTCGCCGCGGACGACGCGGTGGGTCGTCGCGCGGGCCGGGGCGGCCGGGGCGGCCGGGGCCGCGGCGCGGCGCGTGCCCGTGACCTGGATCCGCTGCCCGACGCGGATCGTGTTGCCCACGCCCGGGTTGAGCGCCTGGATCTGCTCCAGCGT
>CAYPVZ010000055.1:0-10837 GCA_964414235.1 uncultured Rhodothermales bacterium
GTTGAGGACGATGGCGAGGACCACCTCCGGCGCCTCGACGGGGAACATGCCGACGAACGAGGCGCGGTAGCTGTTCGAGTAGCCGCCGCCCTCGGCGCGCTGGGCGGTTCCGGTCTTGCCGGCCACGCGGAGCCCGGCGACCCGCGCGAGCGGCGCCGTCCCGTCCGCGCTCACGACGCGCTCGAAGTACGGCATCAGCTGGCGGGCCGTCTCGGCGCGGAACGCGCGGCGGATCGAGTCGGGCTCGACGCGCCAGAGGACTGCGCCCGTCGCGTGCGCCCGCCGTTCCTGGACCACGAACGGACGGACGAGCAGGCCGCCGTTGGCCAGCGCGCTGTACGCCACCGCCAGCTGCAGCGGCGTCACCTCGACGGCGTAGCCCCGGCTGATCGACGTGTGCGTGCCCCGGCCCCACTCCTCGGGCTTGCGGAGCGACCCGGCGACCTCGCCCGGGAGGTCGACGAACGTCGGCTGGCCGAAGCCGAGGTCGCGCGCAGCCTCGTAGAGCGGCCCGCGCCCCATCTGCTCGGCCGCCAGCGCCATCGCGATGTTCGACGACTTGACGATGGCCTCGCCAAAGCTGAGCCGCCCGTAGCCGTGCGAGTCCTCCACGGGGTGCCCGTAGAACACGTGCCGGCCCGCGCCCGTGTCGAACACGTCGTCGAGACCGACCTTCCCGCTCTGGACGCCGGCGACGGCCGTGACCAGCTTGAACGTCGAGCCCGGCTCGATGCGGTCGACGACGGCGTGGTTGCGGCGGGCGGCGTTCGAGAAGGCGCCGGCCCGGTTGGGGTCGTAGGTCGGGACGTTGGCCATCGCCAGGATCGCGCCCGTGTGTGGGTCGAGCGCGACGGCGGTCCCCCACTCGGCTCCGGCCGCGCGCACGCCCTCCGCCAGCTCCTCTTCGAGGATGGCCTGCCGGACGAGGTCGATGGTCAGCACCACGTCGTCGCCGTTGTGCGGCTCCACGCGCGTCCCGCCGACCACGGCGCGGACGACGCCCCGGCGGTCGCGCTGCACGGCCTGCCGGCCGGGCGTCCCGCTCAGTTCCGGGTCGAGCGTCATCTCCAGCCCGGCGACGCCCTGGAGGTCGCGCGTGACGTGGCCGAGCACGTGGGCCGCGCGCGTGTCGTAGTTGTAGCGCCGTTGGAACGAGCCGGTCACGATGAGGCCCGGCAGGTTGGCCGCGTCCAGCTTCTCCTTGGCCGCTTCGTCGAGGTCGCGGACGAGGACGACGTACTGGCGGCTCGCACGGTCGTGCACCTTCGTCCGGAAGGCGGCCTTGCCCTGGCCCGTGGCCTCGGCCAGCAGCCCGTACAGCTCATCCGCGCGCGCGTCGAAGCCGGCGACCGTCGGGTCGGCCGCCACCTCGTACCGCGCCGTGTTGACGACGAGGGCGCGCCCGGCGCGGTCGAAGATGGTCCCGCGCTCGGCCGGCAATGGCTGGACGCTCTCCGACTGGCGCTCGCCGCGCGCGCGCAGTTCCTCCCCGTCCGCCATCTGGATGCGGACGAGCTGCGCGGCCACGAGGAGCGGCAGCGCCAGCAGCCCGACGAAGACGACGTACAGGCGAGTGAGGACGGAGTCGCGAGCGGCGATGGCGAGTGTGGGTTGAGGTGAGTGGAGGCTGAAGAGAGCGGTGTGGGGAAAGGGGCTTACTCTTGGCCTAGCCGGATCGTGGGGCCGTAGGCGATGCCTTCCTCCAGCCCGAGCCGGGCGGCCTGGCTAAGGACCGTGCTCGGGCGGACCATCCGGTCCACGTCGCCCTGGAGGCGCTGGTGCGTCAGGTGGAGCTGCTCGTTGAGGCGGCGGGCGTCCTGGAGCTCGTCGAGGAGCGTTCGCGTCGCGTAGGCGTGGCCCAGAAACAGGGTGATCACCACGCACCCTGCCAGCGTCGCCAGCCCGAAGCGGAGGCTCGGGACGACGTCGAGCGGGCGCGAGCGACGGACCTTCGAGGCCGCGTCGCGGGTGGCCTTGGTGGCGCCGGCCTTCGCCCGGCTGGCGCGCTTCGCCAGCTTCGAGGGCGGCGGCGTCTTGAGGTCGCCCCACGCCGGGAGCGCGTCGCCTCGCGGCGCCGTCCGGGCGGCGGACGCCGGACGCTTCTTCGCAGGTTTGGCCTGGGTCGCAGTAGCGGGCATGGGAGGGAAGGAGAGACGAGGAGGGCGAGGCCCGGGGGCGGGGGCGGCGTAACCGGCTCGCAAGGGAGCCGCGCGGTCCGCTCACGCCCCCGGGTGTCGCTCGGGAGGTCCGGGGGGAGACGGTCGTTTTTCGGCGACGCGAAGGCGGGCGCTCCGCGCGCGTGGGTTCCGTTCGATCTCGGCATCCGTCGCCACGACGGCCTGGCGGGTCACGAGGGCCCACGGCGTGAGCGGGTTGCCGTAGAGGTCCTTCTCGACGTGCGCCGAGAAGCGGCCGGTGCGGAGGAACTGCTTGGCGCGGCGGTCCTCCAGGCTGTGGTAGGACATCACCGCCAGCCGGCCGCCCTCGCTGAGCACGTCGAGCGCCGCCGGCAGCGCGCGCTCCAGCACGTCGAGCTCGCCGTTGACGGCGATGCGCAGCGCCTGGAAGACGCGCGCCAGCGACTTCACCTCGTCCCGCGTCGGGACCGACTGGCGGACGGCGGCGGCGAGCGCGGCCGTCGTCGTGGGCGCGGCGGCCTTGATGGCGCGCGCGATCTGGCGCGAGCGGCGCTCCTCGCCGTACTGGTAGATCACGTCCGCAAGGGCGTCGGCGCCGAGACGGTCGATCAGGTGGGCCGCGGTCTCGCCACGGTCGGACATCCGCATGTCGAGCGGGCCGTCCTGGCCGTAGGCGAAGCCGCGCGCGGCCTCATCGAGCTGGTGGCTGCTCACGCCGAGGTCGAGGAGCACGCCGGCCGCCGGTCGACCGTGGCGCGGCCCGAGGCCGGCGCGGTCGAGCAGCGCGTCGAGGTCGCCGAAGTTGCCTTCCAGGGCGACGAAGCGCCCGGCGGCCTCGGCGTCTGCCAGCCGCTGGCGGGCGGTCGCGAGCGCCTCCGGGTCCTGGTCGATCCCGACGACGAGAGCGTCGTCGCCGAGCGCGTCGAGCAGCGCCGCCGAATGCCCGCCGCCGCCCAGCGTCCCGTCGACGTAGAGGCCGGCGGGGTCGGTGAGGAGCAGGTCCTGCGTCTCCGCCAGCAGGACGGGCGCGTGGTAGGCCGTGGCGTAACGGAGCGCGTCCATGGCCCCGCCCTCCCGCGCGCCACCGGCGCCCACGTCGGAGCCGAGGCCGACGCGAGAGGCATCGGCGCGGTCGGCGCGGCGTGGGCGGCGAGGGCGGGTCATGAGGGAGAGGGCGGGGGTCATGGACGCATGCGGCAAGTGGCTCCGGGGGGTCAGCCCTTGCCCATCACTCGCTCCGCGAGCGACTCGTAGGTCTCAGTCTGTCCGTTGATGTGGGCTTCGAAGATGGCGGGGTCCCAGACCTCGATGCGGTCGAAGGCGCCGATCACCTGGGCGCGGCCTCCGGACGTGAGGCCGGCGAACTCCATGAGCGGCTTCGGCAGCGCGACGCGGCCCTGCCCGTCCATCGCCAGCTCGTCGGCCCACATGTTGATCGTGCGGACGAACGTGCGGGCCTCTGGCTCGAACTGGTTGAGCTTGGCCATCTCCTCCTCGATCGCCTCCCAGGCGTCCAGGGGGTACAGGATGACGCACTGCTCGAGGCCGCGCGTGGCCACGAAGGTCTCCTTCGCGTCCGGGCTGAGCGACCGGCGCATCTTGGCCGGGACGGGCATTCGGCCCTTCCCGTCAATGGAGTTCTCCGCTTGTCCTTTAAAGCCGGCCATGGCCGGGAGGGGGTTAGCGCAGGGGGGCCGCCAGGCTGCGGGGCTCATTCCCCACTTTTCCCCACTGCTCCTCCAAGGTACCCCACCCCCTTAAAATTGCTGGAAATGGCCGTTTCTTGTGGATAAGTCCCCCCTATTCCCCCCCTGTACAGGATCCCCCCGGGGGGCAGAGGGGTCAAAGTAAAAATCCGTTCACCCTCTCTGGGTGTCGGTAGAAAATAATTTCACCAGGCCGACCCCCCTACTGCTCCCTCCTCCGATCCTTTATGCGCGACCGACTTACCGAGCGTCAGAACCAAGTCTACGAGTTTCTCCGCGACTACAGCCGACGGAATGGGCGCCCCCCCACGATCAAGGAGATCGGTGCCAGCCTCGGCGTCCGCTCGACGAACGGCGTCCACAAGATGCTGGTCGTCCTGGAGACCAAGGGCTACATCACGCGGACCCCGAACGAGGCGCGCGGGATCCAGATCGTCGGCGCGACCAGCTACGGCGACGACGAGCCGCCGGGCGTGCTCATGCTCAAGCTGAAGGAGGGCGTCGGGCGGCGGGCCCGGCTGATGACGTCCGAGACGGCGGACCACCCTCTCCCCCGCTCGCGTCGCCCGCTCCTCATCGACCCGTCCCTCCTGCCCGACGACGTCGACCTGGACGACTGCCTGGGCGTGGTCGCGGGCGACGATGGGATGAACGGGGCCGGCGTCCGCAAGGGCGACCTCGTCGTGGTCGAGGAGCGCGACTGGCAGGAGATGCCGAACGGCGTGCTCGCCGCCGTCCTCTTCTTCGACCGCGTCGTGATCCGGCGCTTCGAGTTCGTCAACGAGCGGCTTCACTTCCGCGCGGCCGACCGGACCTACGCTGACGAGTCGGTGCGGCCGGACGACCCGGAGTTCTTCGTCATCGGCCGCGCGCTCGCGATGATGCGGACGCTCGGGTAGCGCCGGGCCTCAGCCGCCGAGCTGGCCGAGCATCCACGCGCAGCCGAGCGCGCCGTAGATGCCGAGGACGTAGCCGGCGACGGCCATCAGCAGCCCGACCGGCGCCATCGCCGGGAGGTAGACGCCGGCCACGACCGGCGCGCTGGCGGCGCCGCCGACGTTCGCCATCGAGCCCGTCGCCACAAAGAAGAGCGGGGCCTTGAGCAGCTTCGCCGCCAGGAACAGCAGCCCGATGTGGACCGCCAGCCACACGGCGCCCATCAGCAGGTAGATCGGCGACTCCAGGACGGCGTGGAGGTCGGCCGCAGCGCCGATGCTGGTCAGGAGCAGGTAGAGCCCGGCGAAGCCGATCCGGCTGGCGCCGTCGGGTTCGAGGCGGCGGACCGGCGTGAACGACAGGACGAGCCCGACGGTGACCGCGATGAGCACGGCCCACGTCCCGCCCGAGATGATCGTCGGGTCGCCGAGCGTCGGCAGTTGGGCGCCGAGGACGCGAGAGAGGACGGCGGCGCCGAAGCCGAGGCCGATGATCATGGCGAGGGTCGCCGTCGTCGAGGGCCGGCGCGAGGTGTCCATCGCCTGGAGCGTCGCGTTGACGCGGTCGATGGCCTTCGTGTCGGCGCCGACCCAGCGGTTGAACCGGTCCTGGTAGCCCGAGAGGAACAGCAGGATCGCCATCCACCCGTAGCCGACGACGGTGTCGACGACGATGATCGGCGCCAGCCCGGCGTCGCTCAGGCCGACCGACTCCTTGAGCGCGAGCATGTTGGCCGTGCCGCCGATCCACGAGCCGGAGAGCGCGGCCATCCCCTTCCACGTCTCCGGGTTGTCGATGAACTGGCCGACGGCGAGGTACGCGATGGGCCCGCCCAGGATGATGCCGACGGTCCCGACCACCATCATCGCCAGCGCGAGCGGCCCGAGGCTCAGGATCGCCTTCAGGTCGATGGTGATCATGAGCAGGAACAGTGCGAACGGCAGCAGCACGTAGCTGAACCAGTCGTAGGCCGCGCTCGTGGCCGGCGTCACGCCGAACGTGGTGAGGAGCATGGGCACGAAGTAGGCCCAGATCACCGGCGGCAGGACCGCGAAGAGCTTCTTGAGCGCCGCCACGCGCTCCAGCGCGAACACGGCCGCGAGGACGGCCGCCAGCAGGGCGGCGACGGAGGTCGGGTCGGTGATGAGAGCGGTGGCCTCGGGCTCCATGCGGGCAGGGTCGGGGAGCCACGAAGATAGGCGGGGCTCCGAATAGAGTTCGAGGTGCTGGGGGGCGCCGTTCTGTCGGGTGGGTCCGTTGTCGAACGTGATCCTGTTGCCTGTCGAGCATGCGGTCTTGTTTCGTACTCTTGTCTGAGAGCAAGCCGCCGATGCTATGCCACCACCTGAGTACTACGACGACTGGGACCCCGAGGCGCACGACCGTGAAGCTGAGCGGATCCAGGAGCGGTTTGTCGAGCTCTGGAACGCCGACCTCCGCAATCTTCGGAGTGAGGTCGAGGCCGAGCAGGACGAGGCCCGCTGGGCGGCGAAGCCCGACCGGTTCGATTACCGCTCGATCCGCGACGCGTTCGAGGCGGACAACCCAGAGCCAGACAGAGACGACTTCGAAGCCCGAGCCGATTGGCAGTGGCGGTGGCTCGAGCATTGGCATACCGAGACGGGGTACGCGGAGCTTCTCCACCGGCATCGGATGGAGCGTAGGTCGTACGTCCAACGCCACGCCGCGAGCCTTCGGCGCGCCAGGGAGTGGGCTGACGAGCTATTCCGACCCCTTCGCGAGCGGCCGCACAATCCGAATGGGTGGGAGCCGATTCCATGGCCCGTCGGAGACGGCGTGACAGGCTGGCGGACTTGCTTCGAGGAGTCCGGTGCGTTTGAAGGCCTCGCTGATGGTGCGCTCAATGAGCCTTCGGTCGACGCCGCGATCGACCTTGAAGCGGGTGTCCTTGGATGGTTCCAGTCGCTTTACGAGGACGAGCGCGAGCCGTCTGAGCTCTTCCGAAAGGCGCTCCGCGAGGCGGAGTCTCTGATCAAGAGGTCGTACAAGGCCGAGTATCTCCCGGGCTGCATCGGGCGCGACCAGCTCCATCTGCGCCGAGCCATCCTCCACTGCGAGGACGCCCTCGACATGCTGGACGGGTTTCGCGGCTACGACTGGCTGACGTCCGAGGCCCATGATCGGCTCCGGGAGCTCATTGAAGTGACCCGAGATACGGCGACCGACCGCTATGCCCTCCTGCGCGAACTGTACGACGCGTATCGCCAGCGGGCCATCCACCTGCTCCGGCCGCAAGGGACAGAAGGGAAGCCGGTCCGCCTCGACCCGCATCCGCTCCTGCCTGAGCGCTACGAACGGTTCGATCCACGTGCCCACGAGAACGAGCACGGAGAGCTCTGCATGACCGAGCTCTACCATTCGCAAGACGACCTGCGCGACCTTCAGAGCGAGGTCGAGGCCGAGCGGATCCAGGCCAGCCAGGACGCCAGACCGAGCGAATACGATTACCGTGCGATCCAGGCCGCTTTCGCCGAGGCCAATCCCGAACCTTCCCACAGCGAGCCCGACGCGCACGCGGAGTGGGAGTGGCGACGGCTCGAACACTTCTACGAGGCGACCGACTCCGACTTGCTCCACCGCCACCGTATGGAACGCGGGGCCTACATCGCTCGCCACGCGGAGTGGCTGTGGGACACGAAGCGTCGTCTCGAACGCGCACGCCAAACGCCGCGGAAGCCGGCCTCGGCGCAGCCCCAGCCGCGTCCGACATGGCCTGTCGGAGATGGGATCTCAGCATACCGGAAGACGGACCCCAGCGATTTCGACTTCGACGAGGACCAGGAAGGAGCGCTGGACGAACCGTCGTACAACTGCGCTCTCGATCTCTCGGCGGCTACCGTCGGCTGGACGATCTCGCTCGAGAACGACCAATACCATGTGGCGAGCGCGGCGATCGACACTCTCCATCAGGCCGCCACCAAGGTCGAAGTCTCGTACCGGGCCGACTACCGGCCGGGCACGGTCGGGAAAGCCCAACTCGATCTGCGACATGGCATCCTCGCATGCGATGACGCCCTCGCGTTACTCGACGGGCTCCGGGGATACGAGTGGTACTCCGAGGCGGCGGATACCCGACTCCGTGAACTGGTCGACGTGCTCCGTGATGCCGCAACCGAGCGCTACGTCGAGCTGCGTGCGCTGTACGACGCCTACCGCGAGCGCGCCATCCGCATTCTTGGCCCGGAGGGCGTCGCCGGTCTCTAAGCCTCCCTTCACCAGCCCCCACGCGCGATGCCACCCCCCGAGTACTACGACGACTGGGATCCCGAAGCGCACGACCTCGAGACCGAGCGGCTCCGCGAGATCTCGGTCAAGCACTGGCAGTCGGACCTCCGCCGGCTTCAGACCGACGTCGAGGCGGAGCAGGAGGACGCGCGCCGGGCAGCCCGGCCCGCTCGCTTCGACTTTGGCGCCATCCGGCAGGTGTTCGAGGATGCGAATCCGAAGCCAGACCGGCTCGACTTCGAGGCCTGCGCCGAGTGGGAGTGGCGCCTCGACGAGCACATCTACGAGGTCACCGGCAACGACCTCTTCCTCCACCGCCACCGCATGGAGCGTCGGTCGTACATCGAGCGGTACACGGCCATGAATCGGCGCTCGCAGGAACGGTTCGACGAGACGTTTGGCCGGCTCAAGGACCTCCCGCGCGATCCCGGCGGGTGGCAGCCCATCCCGTGGCCCGTCGGCGACGGCGTGAGCGGCTGGCGGGACCGGTTTGACGTTGAGGAGCGCTACCTCGTGGAAGCCGGCGAGCTCGACGACCCTGCGTTCGACGCCTCGATCGATCTCGATGCCGGTATGCTCGGGTGGTTCCAGTCGCTCTACAAGGAGGAGCGCGAACCGTCGGCGCCGTTCCGCAAGGCCGTGAAGGAGGCCGGCAGGCTCGCGCGCCGGGCGTACGAGCCGGAGTACCTCCCGGGCCACGTTGGCGACGCGCTGACGCACCTCCGCCGAGCGGTCCAGCTGTGCCAGGACGCGCTCGACCTGCTCGACGGCTACATCGGCGAGCCGTGGATGACGGCCACCGCTTACCACCGGCTCCGCGAGCTCGTCGAGGCGCTCCTCAACGCGACGGCCGACCGCTACGCCGAGATCCGCGCGCTCCACGCCGCCTACCGCCAGCGGGCCGTCCACTTTCTCCAACCCAAGGGGACCGAGGGAGGGCCGGCGGCCTTCGACGCGCATCCGCTGCTTCCGGAGCGCTACGACCACTTCGACCTCGACGCCTACAAAGAAGAGGGCGAGCGCCTGGATGCGGTCGACTACGAGCACTCGCAGAACGACCTGCGCTCGCTCCTGAGCGAGGTCGAGGCGGAGAGGCGGGAGAGCGCTCGCAAGGCGAGGCCTCCGAAGCACGACGACCACGGCATTCGAGCAGCCTTCGAGGCAGACCATCCGCCCCCGCCCGAGTCGGAGCCGGACGCCCGCGCCGAGTGGGAGTGGCGCTGGCTCGAGCACTACTACGAGGCGACGGGCGCCGCCCTGCTCCACCCGCATCGGATGGAGCGTGGGGCCTACATCGCTCGCTACGCCGCGCGGCTGTGGGATCGGAAGAACCACCTCGACGAATCCCGTCGCATCCTCGATTCCCGCACAGGTCCTCCGTCCCCTCCCCCCGAGTACCCCCCCTGGCCCGACGGCGACGGCGTCACCCAGTTTCGGGACTACGACGAGGATCACATCTGGGAAGGCCAGGACCACGCCCTCGAGGAGCCCTCGTTCGACCGCGCGCTCGATCTCTTAGCCGCCGCCGGGGGCTGGACCGTTTCGCTCCCGACGGACCAGGCGTACGAGATCGCGGAGCCGGCCATCAACGCCCTCAACGACGCCGCGCACGAGATCTGTCGGTCGTACCTGGATGAGTACCGCCCCGCGACGATCGGCGAGTCCCAACTCCACATGCGGCGCGGGCTCCTCCGCCTCGACGACGCGCTCGCCCTGCTCGATGGCCTCCGCGGCTACGACTGGTTGAGTGACGCCGCCGACGCTCGGCTCCGCGAGCTCATCGAGGCCGCCCGTGAGGCCGCGACCGAGCGCTACACCGAGCTCCGCGCGCTGTACGACGCCTACCGCGAGCGCGCCATCCGCATCCTCGGCCCCGAGGGCGTCGCCGGCCTCTAGCGGAACGTGCCCAGGTAGACCGGCCCCTCCGGGAAGCCGGCGCGCGCGTCGGCCGCCAGCCGCTGGCGGAACGGCTCGGGGTAGACCGTGAGGTCCGCCAGCTCGTCCAGCGGGACGAGGCGGAGGCCGCGGAGCAGCTGGCGCTCGCCCAGCTCCGGGTCGGTCCCGAGGCGGGCCGCGTCGAGGGCGCCCGCCTCGGCGCGGCCGAGGAAGTAGAACGAGACCGCGTGGAGCGGCGGCCGGACGAAGTCGAGCACGTAGACGAGCCGGCCGACCTCGACGTCAACGCCCGTTTCCTCGGTCACCTCGCGCCGCAACGCGTCTTCGAGGCCCTCGCCGAACTCGACGCCGCCGCCGGGCGGCGTCCAGAACGGGGCGTCCTCCCAGAGGCCCTCGTGCTCCGCCAGGAGGACGGCCGTCGGCGCGTCCGGGTCGTCGAAGAGGAGCGCGCCGACGCGGACACGGACGCGCCCGGCGTAGACGTCCGGGATGGACCCGTCGGGCTGGCGGTCGTCGCTCACGGCCGCCGGGATGGACCGCCCGCGCGTGAGGGCGTCGGGCTCATTCTTCCGCCAGCACGCGCGCCGTGGCGCGGCGGACCTTCCGCGTGCGGCTCGGCTTCTTGGGCTCGTCGAAGGTGCCCGCCGCGCGGGCGTGCTCCACGGCGGCGCCCACGAAGTGGACGAACAGCGGGTGCGGCTCGCGGACGCGGCTCCGGTACTCGGGGTGGAACTGGACACCGACGAACCACGGGTGCGTCGTCCCGCTGGCGGCGCCGTCCGTCGGGCGCGGCAGCTCGATGATCTCGACGAGGTCCTTGTCCGGGTTCACGCCCGAGAACACGAGGCCCGCCTCGCGCAGCTTGTAGCGGAGGTCGTTGTTGACCTCGTAGCGGTGCCGGTGGCGCTCCTGGAC
>CAYPVZ010000056.1:0-10818 GCA_964414235.1 uncultured Rhodothermales bacterium
GCCCCGTTCTAGCCGCTGGCGGCGCGCATCGCCAGCGGTAAGAGCGCGGCCCGCCTCGGCATCCGGACCGCATGAGTGAGCCCATCGACTCCCGCGTCCGCATCGGGCACGTCCACCTCAAGGTGGCCGACCTGGAGCGCGCGCTCGCCTTCTACGTCGGCGTCCTCGGCTTCGAGCTCGTGCAGCGCTACGGCTCGCAGGCCGCGTTCGTCTCGGCCGGCGGCTACCACCACCACATCGGACTCAACACGTGGGAGAGCCGAGGCGGGCCGCCCCCGCCGCGGGGCACGACGGGCCTCTACCACGTGGCCATCCTCTACCCCGACCGCGCCGCGCTGGCGGACGCGCTGCGCCGGCTCGTGGACGCCCGGCATCCGCTCGACGGGGCCGCGGACCACGGCGTCAGCGAGGCGCTCTACCTGCGCGACCCCGACGGCAACGGCGTCGAGTTGTACTGGGACCGACCCGAGGCCGAGTGGCCCCGCCAGCCCACCGGCGACCTGGTGATGGCGACGGACCCGCTCGACGTCCGCGCGCTGCTGGCGGAGGCTGCCTGAGCCGCTCCGGGTTGCGCCCGCTCTGCGAGACCCGCGGCGGGCGTACGGGGTATGTTGAGGGCACGCCTTCGTACCCCGTCATGACCACGAGCGCCCTCGCCGCCCCCCGCTCCTTCCTCGCCGACCTCCAGCGGCGCACCGATGCCACGGTCCTCACGCAGGCCATCGGCATCGTCGCCTTCGCAGCGCTGGCGGCCCTGGGCGCGCAGATGCGGGTCTACCTCTGGGAGGTGCCGATCACGTTCCAGACGGCCGCCGTCTACGGAGCCGGGTTGATGCTGGGCGCGCGCAATGGCGCCCTCGCGATGGCGCTCTACCTCGCCGTCGGCCTCGTCGCTCCCGTCTTCGCGGGCGACGCCTACGGGCTCGGCTACCTCACGACCTCGGCGTCGGCGGGCTATCTCCTGGCCTACCCGCTGGTCGCGGCGATCATCGGCGGGCTGACGGCGCGGCGCCGGACCTTCGTCGGCAGCGGGCTGGCGATGGCCGCCGGCATGGTCGTCCTGTTCACCTGTGGCGTCGTGTGGCTCCATGGAGCGGCCGGCCACGCGACGTGGCGCGAGTCGATCCTGAAGGGCGCCGTCCTGTTCATCGTCTGGGACCTCGCGAAGGTCTGGCTGATGGCGGGCGCCAACGCGGGCCTGCGTCGCCTCGCCGCCAGCGCGTGATCGACCCCGGTCGGCGCACCACGCGCCCGCCCTCGCTGGACGACCGGTTCGCGGTTCCGCTGCGCGGCATCGACGTCGATGCCGAGACCCGGTGTGCTCATTACGATGGGCCGCTCGACGTGATCGCTCTCCGCTGCGGGTGCTGCGACGTCTACCACCCCTGCTACCGGTGCCACGTGGAGGTGACCGGCCGAGAGGCGCCGCCGTGGCCGCGCGCCCGGTTCGATGAGCCCGCCGTCCTCTGCGGCGTCTGCCGGGCGACCCTGACAGCGCAGACCTATCTGGACGCGGAATACCGTTGTCCGGACTGCGGTGCGGCGTTCAACCCGGGGTGCGCACCACACTGGTCGTTGTACTTCGAGGCGCCGCGCACGGAGGCTGCCAGCGCGGCCCGAGGGCTCCAGTCCGAGCGCTGACACAGGAATTCCCCGGACCGGGGTTCGGGAAGAGGCGGGGGCGTGGGAGGAAGCGGATCGGGGTCATGGGCCTGCCGTTATGCGATCCCATCTCTCCCCCTCCGATGAAAGCGCTCCGCTGGCACGGGACCGGCAAGGTCTCGGTCGACACCGTCGACGACCCTCAGATCCTCGACCCTCACGATTGCATCATTAAAACCACGCTGACCGCGATCTGTGGGTCTGACCTCCACCTCTACGACGGCTACATCCCGACGATGGAGGACGGAGACATCCTCGGGCACGAGTTCATGGGCGAGGTCGTCGAGGTCGGCTCCGAGGTCCAGACCCTGAAGAAGGGCGACCGGGTGGTCGTCCCGTTCCCCATCGCGTGCGGGCACTGCCACTACTGCAACCGCGAGGAGTACTCGCTCTGCGACACGTCGAACCGGAACGGCGAGATCCAGGCCGAGGCCTACGGCTACGCCGCGGCCGGCATCTTCGGCTACAGCCACATGCTGGGCGGGTTCGACGGCGGCCAGGCCGAGTACGTCCGCGTGCCCTACGCCGATGTCGGGCCGCTCAAGGTGCCAGAGTCGCTGACCGACGAGCAGGTCCTGTTCCTGACCGACATCTACCCGACGGGCTACCAGGCGGCCGTCAACTGCGACATCACGGAGGGCGACACGGTCGTCGTCTGGGGCTGCGGGCCGGTCGGGCTGTTCGCCCAGATCTCGGCCGCGATGCTCGGCGCGAACGTGATCGGCATCGACCGCTTCCCCGAGCGGCTCCGCATGGCCGAGCAGTTCGCCGGCTCGACGACCATCGATTATTCCGACGAGGACGTCTTCGAGAAGCTCAAGGAGCTCAACGACGGCCGCGGGCCCAACGCCTGCATCGACGCCGTCGGGATGGAGGCGCACGGGATGGGGATGAGCGGCGCGGCCCAGAAGGTCGAGCAGACGCTCCGGCTCCAGACCGACCGGGGGACGGCCCTCATCGAGGCCATCCAGAGCTGCGGCAAGGGTGGAGTCGTCTCGGTCCCCGGCGTCTACGGCGGCGTCATGAATCACTTCAACATGGGCGCTGCCTTCGGGAAGGGCCTCACGTTCAAGATGGGCCAGACCCACGTCCACAAGTACATCAAGGACCTCCTCGGGCACATCGAGGCGGGCGAGCTCGACCCGAGCTACATCATCACGCACAAGGCCCCGCTGGCGAAGGCGCCCGAGATGTACGAGACGTTCCGTGACAAGCAGGACGACTGCGTCAAGGTGGTCCTCGACCCGTCGTGGGACGGCACCCACGAGGTGGAGGTGCGGACGCAGAAGGCCGACGCCGACGCATGAGAGGACCCTACCGCGAGGCCGAGGTCCGCCGCCGCGCGCGTCCCGACGCGTTCGGCCCGGTCTCGCCGGCCCTCCGCTTCGTCGTCGCCGTTCCCGCGCGCGACGAGGCGGAGGCGCTCCCGAGGCTCGTCGCGGCGCTCGACGCGCAGCGTGACGCCGCGGGCTCGCCGTTCGACCGCGGCGAGGCCGAGGCGCTCGTCGTCCTGAACAACGGCACGGACCGCTCGGACGAGGTGCTGGCGGCGCTCGCCGTCCGCCGCCCGTGGCTCCGCGTGGCCTCGGTCACGCTCGGCCCGGACGAGGCCCACGTCGGCCGCGCCCGCCAGCTGGCGATGGACGCGGCCTGCGCGCGGCTCCTCGAAGCCGGCTGGCCCGACGGCCTCATCCTCTCGACCGACGCCGACTCGGAGCCGGCGCCCGACTGGATCGCGCGGACGGCCGACGAGATCAGGGCAGGTGTGGACGCCGTCGGCGGCCGGGCGCTGCTGCGGGCCGACGAGCGGGCCGCGCTGCACCCGGGCGTCCGGAGGCTCTACCTCCTGGACCTCGCCTACCGTCGGGCGCTCGAAGAGCTCCGCGACCTCTACGCGCCCGACCTCCACGACCCGTTCCCGCGCCACCACCATCACTTCGGCGCCAGCCTCGCCGTGACCGCGAAGGCCTACGCGTGGGTCGGTGGGCTTCCGGCCGTCCCGTCGTCCGAAGACGTCGCACTGGCGGACGCGCTCGTCGAGGCCGGTGCGCGGCTTCGCCACAGCCCGGCCGTCCGCGTGCGGACCTCAGCGCGGGCCGTCGGGCGTGCCTCGGGCGGGCTCGCGGAGGCGTTTCAGTTCTGGGGCGCGGCGGTCGACGCGGGAGCCGACGTGCGTGTGGAAGCAGCCGACGACGCCGAGCGTCGCCTCGCCCGCCTCGGTCTGGCACGTGCCGAGGCGCCCGACATCACGCCGCCCCGCGCGCTCCGGGCGACGCCCGCGCCGCTGCCAGACGCCGGCCAGTCCATCCCGTCGGCCATCCACGACCTCCGCCGCCGCATCGCCCGCCTCCGCCCGCTCGGCCTCGCCGCCCGCCTCGACTACGCCGCGCACCTTGCCGCATGACGCCGTTCCCGACGCTCGCCGCCCGTGGCGACGGCCTCGCCACGACCTGGGCCGACGTCCTCGATGCTGCCCGCCAGGTCGCCGAGGTCGCCGCCGCGCACGCCGAGGCGGACGACGTCCCAGGCGGCTTTCCGCACGCGGGCCTCGACGCGCTCCGCCAGTCGGGCCTTCTGGCGGCGCCGCTGCCCGACCTGCGAGACGGTCGGGGGCTCGGGACCACTCCGGGCTCCGACCATGCCCTGTACCTCGCCCTCGCGGAGGTCGGCCGCGGGAGCCTGCCGCTGGGGCGGATCTGGGAGGGCCACGTCAACGCGCTCCTGCTGGTCGAGGCGTACGGAACCGAAGCGCAGAAGGCGCGGTGGGCCGAGGACGCCCGCGGCGGCCACCTCTTCGGCGTGTGGAACACCGAAATCCCGTCCGACGGCGTCCGCTACACGCGGGACGGCGACCACATGGCGATCCAGGGCGCCAAGACGTTCGCGACCGGCGGCGCCTTCGTGACGCGCCCGCTCGTGCCCGGTGCCCTGGGCGACGGCTGGCAGATGGCCGTGATCCCGACCGACCGGGTCGACGTGCGCGACCAGCCAGAGTGGTGGAGAGCCGAAGGCATGCGCGCTTCGCGCAGCGGCCGAGTGGACTTCGGCGGCGCCGAAATCTCTGCCGATGATCTGCTCGGCACGCCGGGCGACTACCTCCGCGAGCCCCGATTCACCGGAGGCTCGGTCCGCTTCGCCGCCGTCCAGCTCGGCGGCGCGCAGGCGCTGGCGGACGCGGCGGCCTCGTACCTCACGGGCCTCGGACGCACCGACCACCCCGTCCAGCAGGTCCGCCTTGGCGAGATCGCGGTCGCACTCGAGACGGGGCGGCTGTGGCTCCTCGGCGCGGCGCGGCTGGCGGGTGCGGAGGCCGATGCCGTCGTCGCCTACGCCCGGATGGCACGGACGGCCATCGAGCGCGTCTGCCTCGACGTGCTGGAGCGGACGGACCGGGCCGTCGGCGCACGCGGGCTCGGGCAGCCGGGCGTGCTGGAGCGCGTCGGCCGCGACCTCCGGCTGTACCTCCGCCAGCCCAACCCCGACGGCGCCCTCGCCGACGCCGGGGCCTACGCCGCCGCGCACCGCAGCCCGCCGCTCGGCTCCGACCTCTAGACGATGTCGCTCCTCCTCGACCCCGAATGTCACCCGCTCCGCCCCGCGCAGGCCGCCCGCGACCTCGGCGCGACGGCCGTCCTCGCCCCGCATCCCGACGACGAGTCGCTCGGCTGCGGCGGCCTCCTCGCGCTCCTCGCCGACGCCGGCCTCCGCCCGCGCGTCCTCGTCGTGACCGACGGGTGCCGGTCGCACCCGAACTCGGCCGCGTACCCGGCCCCACGCCTCCGCGGGCTCCGGATGGACGAAGCGCGCGCCGCCGTCGCCGCGCTCGGCCTCCACCCGGACGCCCTGACGTTCCTCGGCCACGAGGACTGCGGCCTGCCAGACGAGGGCACGCCGGCCTTTGCCGAGGCGGCCCGCCAGCTGGCGGAGGCGCTGCGCGGCGTCGAGACCGTCGTCGTTCCGTGGCGGCGCGACCCACACTGCGATCACGTCGGGACGTGGGCGCTCGCGTGCGCGGCGGTGGCCCTCCTCGACGAGCCGCCGCGCTGGATCGAGTACCCCGTCTGGGCCTGGCCCAACGCGACGACGGACGCGGCGCCGCAGGACGGCGAAGCCCGCGCCTGGCGCCTCGACATCGCCGACGTCCTCGACCGCAAGCGTGCGGCCATCGCCGCCCACCGTTCGCAGACGACGCCGCTCATCGACGACGACCCCGACGGCTTCAGGCTCTCGGCCGACGTGCTGGCGCACTTCGAGCGGCCGTGGGAGCTGTTTCTCGAACCGCGCCGCCCCTGCCGCCCAGCCCCGCTGCCCTGTGACTAACCCGCCGCCGACCACGCCCCATCGGACCGCCAGCGGCTCGGTCGCGCCAGTCTATTTCGAGCGGCTCTACCGCGCCCAGGGGGACCCTTGGGACTACCGGACGAGCGACTACGAAGCGGCCAAGTACGCGGCCACGCTCGGCGCCCTGCCGCGTCCTCGCTACGGCTCGGCCCTCGAAGTCGGGTGCTCCATCGGCGTCTTCACCCGCCAGCTGGCGGCGCGCGCCGACCGGCTCTTGGCACTCGACGTGTCGGACGACGCGCTGGCGTGCGCCCGCTGGCAGTGCGCTGGGCTCGGCCACGTCACCTTCGAGCGCCGCGTGCTCCCCGAGGAGACGCCCCCCGGCCCGTTCGACCTCGCTGTCGTGAGCGAGGTCGGGTACTACCTCGCGCCGGCCGACCTCGGCGTGCTGCTCGACCGACTGGCGAGCGTCGTCGAGCCCGGCGGGCACCTCGTCCTCGTCCACTGGACCGGCGAGACGGACTACCCCATGACGGCCGACGACGTCCACTCGGCGGCTCGAGATCATGCGGCGTGGCGCGGCACATGGTGCCACCGCGCCGACAAGTACCGCCTCGACGTGCTGGAGCGCGAAGCCTAGCGGAGCGTCTGCCCCGCGTTGAGGCGGCCGGGCGAGGCGGCCTGGAGCGCCCACCGTGCGTCCGTCGGCCCACCGATGCGCTGGAGCGAGCGGCCCGGCGGCGTCTCCGGCGTCTCGCTCGCGCCGAGGTCGCGGAACACGACGCCGTCGGCGTGGCCGCCGACACCGGTGAACGTTCCCTCCCAGGCCAGAGCTTCGACGACGCCACCCGACGGATCGACGAGAGCCACGCCGTCCGGCGAGCCGTTCTGGATGCCCTCGACAGCGACCCATGTGGCCCCGTCGAGTGCGCCCGCCAGCGGGACCTCGCGGTAGGTCGAGCGGTCTGTGCCGTTCACGAACACGAGCCGCCAGCCGTCGAGCGCGCCCGTGCCGGCGACCTCGACGCCCTCGCCCTCGTCCGCGCCGTCGTTGTCGTAGTGGATCTCGTTGATCCAGACCGCGGCGCTGGCGGTCGTCGTCGGAACCGGCGCGGAGATCGTCGGCACGCCGTCGGCCCAGAGGCGGTCGGCGAGGCCGGGGTCGAGGACGAACGGGTTCTCGGTGCCCTGGAGCGTGGCGACCCACGCGCTCCGGGTGCGCTCGTCGGCGTCGGGCGGGTCGAGGCGGTTCCAATCCAAAAGATCCTCGCGCATGGCGCGGAAGAAGGCCGGCTCGACCAACTCCGGGTACATCGTGACGGCGTAGAACACGGCGCGCGCCACGTCGCCCTTTTTCGATTCGCGCGGCTCGAAGTGGCCGAGGCCGCGCTCGCTCCACGCGTCCACGTCCGCGCTCGGTGCGTTCGACTGGCTGAGGGCGTCGCGGTACCACGCCTCGGTGCGGGCGTCCGGGATCTCGCCGTAGGGCAGGTTGCCGCGCGACGAGTTGACGTTGTCCTTGGCCGGGAAGAGGTGGTGGAGGTCGCTCTTGAGCGGCTCCGCCTCCGCGCCCATCGACTGCGGCCAGACGTGCTCGGCGTTGATCCCGAGCGCCTGCGCGACGGCTGACGGGTCGCCCGGCCCGAGCGTCACGCAGAAGCCCGAGTAGACGCCGCAGAGCGCGCCGTGCACCTCCTGCTCGTGCGCGTAGAGCACGTCGCGGGCGCGCGAGTAGCCGAGCGTCTGGCGGGGCGAGTAGTCGCGGTCGAGCGCCGCCAGCAGGTCGGCCGCGTCCATGCCCGGATCGATGACCTCCGGGGCCGGAGCGGCCGAACCGCCGGTCTCGACGAAGTCGCCCGCCGTCGAGACGCCGTCCTCCTGGAAGTCGCCGGCCGTCGACACGGATGACGACCCGTCGCCGCACGCCGCGAGCACCAGCACGATGCCGAGCCATACGCCCCGCTGGCGGACGCCCACCGCCAGTCTCGCACGGCCCACGGCCCCAGTCCCCGGTCCCCGGTCCCTCACCTCACGTCTCCTCATCGACGTACGCCACGTGGCGGAAGTAGGTCTGGTCCTCGAAGCTCGCGCCGAGCGCGCCGACCCCGATGCCGAGCGCGGCCACGAAGCCGGCGAACGCGATCACGTCGTCCGGCCCGACCTCGTGGCCCAGCGAGCCGGCCCACGCGTCCAGGAGCGCCGCATCGAAGAAGAGCACCCGGAGCGCGAGCGTGGTGCCGAAGAGGAGCGCCCACGTCGTGCTCATGCCGAGCCCCAGCGCGAGCAGGATCGAGGCCGACTGGACCACCTGCTGCTCGGTCCGCACCTGCCCGTGGCGCCGCGCCAGCAGGCCCTGCTTGCGCACGAGGTACGCGCTCGTCCCGACGACCGCCAGCACCGAGAGCGCGACGACGCGGGCGAGCGGCTGGCGGGCGCCGAGGTCCCACGCCTCGGCCGTCATCACGAGCACGACGAGCGTCGAAACGGCGGCCGTCGTGAGCTTCGAGAGCTGGAAGGGGAAGCGCCACGGCCGGATCTGGAGAACCGCGTCGGCCACGTCGTTCCAGTTGCGCGCCAGCGCCTTGAGCGCGAACGCCATGTCGCCGAGCCGCTCGAACGCCGTCTCCTCCTCCAGGCGCGGGTCGGCCACATCGGCCACCTCGGACTCGATCTCGGTCCGGTTGGGCTCGGTGTACTCCAGCGTGCACGCGTCGAGGTCGGCCGGCGACTGGGGCGCGTGCATCACGACCTTCTCGCGGGCCTCGTGGTCGAGCCCGTTGAGGTGGCCGAAGGCGTGGAGCGCGAGCGCCGCCAGCCGGTGCGCGAACTGCGCCTGCCGCTCGTCGTCGGTGAGGTCGGGCCGGCGCGCGCCGGGGTCGAGGCGGGCCAGCGAGAGCGCGGCGACGTCGAGCGCCTGCGACGGCGTCGCCAGCGTGAACGGCCGGAAGCGGGCGCGGAGGTCGGCGCCGGTGAGGACGAAGGCGAAGTCCCAGCCGGCCACCCGCCGCTCGGTCGCGCCCGTGTCCAACAGGTCCACCGGCTCGACCTCCTGGCCGCCCGCGTGGACGTCGGTTCGCCGCACCAGGGGGAACGACCACGCGAAGTGCGGGAGCTGCTCCCGGAGCGCGTTGCGGACGAGCACGCGCGCGCGGTCAAACGCCGCGTTCTGGTCCTCGTCGAGCGGCCCGGCCTGGACCCAGCCGACCACGACGGCCGGCACGTGCCGGTCCTCCATCGGGGCGAGCGTCAGGTCGGGGGGCGTCTCCATGGCGTCAAGATCGCTCGGCGTGCCGCTACCTTGCGCCGCCTCGTTCCGATCCCATGCGTCGCCTCCTCTTCCTCCTGCTCCTCGCCCCGCTGGCGGCCGCCGCGCAGGGCCCCACCCTCACCGTCGACTACGAGCGGTTCCGGCTCGACAACGGGCTCGACGTGATCCTCCACCGCGACCCGTCGATCCCCGTCGTGACGGTCAACACGTGGTACCACGTCGGCTCCGGGCGCGAGCGGCCCGGGCGGACCGGCTTCGCCCACCTCTTCGAGCACCTCATGTTCGAGGGCTCGGGCCACGTCCCGGAGGGCGCCATCGACACGTGGCTCGAACAGGCCGGCGGCGGCGCCAACGGCTCGACGACGGTCGACCGCACCAACTACACCACCGACGCGGCCTCGAACGGCCTCGAACTGGCGCTCTACCTCGACGCCGACCGCATGGCCTCGCTCCTCGACGCCATGACGCCCGAGAGCGTCGACGGCCAGCGCGACGTGGTCAAGAACGAGCGACGCCAGTCGTACGAGAACCGGCCCTACGGCCTCGCCTTCTCCGTCCTCGGCCAGACGCTCTACCCGCCCGACCACCCCTACCACTGGCCCACCATCGGCTCGATGGACGACCTCTCGGCTGCCAGCTACGAGGACGTCGTCGACTTCTTCCGGACCTACTACACGCCCAACAACGCGAGCCTCGTCGTGGCCGGCGACCTCGACCTCGACGAGACCCGCCAGCTGGTCGAGCGGTGGTACGGGTCGATCCCGCGCGGGCCGGAGCCGCCGCCGCAGACCGTCGTCGCGGCGTCGCTCGACCGCGAGCACCGGCTCGTGCTGGAGGACCGCGTGCAGCTCCCGCGGCTCTACCTCGCGTGGCACAGCCCGGCCGCCTACGCCCCGGCCGACGCCGCCATGCAGGCGCTGGCGGCCGTCCTCGCCGGGGGCAAGAACTCGCGCCTCTACAAGCGGCTCGTGTTCGAGATGGAGATCGCCCAGGAGGTCTACGCCTTCCAGAGCGGCGACCGCCTCGGCGGCGCGTTCTACGTGGTCGCCACGGCCCGGCCCGGCCACACACTCGATGAGATCGAGGCCGTCATCGCCGAGGAGCTGGATGCCCTCCGCGCCACGCCGCCCGCCGCGCGCGAGCTCCAGCGCGTCGTCAACGGCGTCGAGGCCTCGTTCCTCGACGGGCTGGAGGGCGTCGACGGGTTCGGCGGCAAGGCCAACCAGCTCAACGACTACCTCTACTTCACCGGCACGCCGGACTACTTCGAGGAGGACCTCGCCCGCTTCCGCGCCCTCTCGCCGCGCGACCTCACCGACGCCGCGCTCACCTTCCTCCGCGACGACGCCCGCGTCGCGCTCTCCGTCGTGCCCCAGGGCGAGACCGGCCTCGCCCTCTCCGGCTCCGAGACCGCCGTCCCCGAGTTTTAGCCCATGCGTCCTCTCGCCTGCCTCTCCCTGCTGGCGGCGCTCACCGCCAGCGCCGCGCTCGCCCAGCCCGACTGGAGCACGCGCCCGGCCCTCGCCGAGGCGCCCGCCTTCGCCCCGCCCGCCGTCCAGCACCACACGCTCTCGAACGGGCTGCCGGTCCTGTTCGTCGAGAAGGGC
>CAYPVZ010000057.1:0-5682 GCA_964414235.1 uncultured Rhodothermales bacterium
CAGAGCGCCACGCCGAGCGCGACCGCCAGCGCGACGGCGGCCTTGACGGCCGTCAGCTGGCGATCCGGCAGCGGGAAGCGCGCCGTGATGTGGTGAAGGCTGCCGAGGACGCCCGCCGCCAGCAGCAAGGCCACGGCGATGGGCCGGCGACGCCAGTGCCGGTCGAGGACGAACGCGGCGGCCGGGTAGACGGCCCAGATGGCCGGCTGCATCAGCCGCTCCTGGTCGCCCCCGAAGAAGGCGCTGGCGAGCGTACCCGCGAACAGCACGACGAGGTGGAGGTGCGCACGCGCCCACCGGAGCGTCTCTCGCGGCCACACCGCCAGCACGGCGACGACCGGCACCCAGGCGTTGACGAGCAGCCGCGCCCACGTCCCCGGCGACGCCGCCTTCCCGCTCGCGTTGAGGAACGTCTGCACGAGGTGCGGCCCCCGCTGGTCGACGAGGAGCACGCGGGGCAGCGCGAACAGCAGGACGAGCGGCACCAGCGCGAGCGCCAGCCGGAGCCCCTCGTCGCGACGGCGCCCGTTCTCCCACCACCAGACGGCCGCCACGGGGAGCATCAGGATGGCCGGCTCGCGCGCAAGGACCGTCACCGCCAGCACGGCACCCATCGAGAGGTACTGGCGACGCCAGAGCAGCAGCAGCGCGACGCCCAGCCCGAGCTGCGCGAGCAGGTCCCCGAGCTGGTACATGTTGAAGACGTTGAACCCGAAGAGATAGGGGTTCATGGCGAGCAGGACGGCCGACAGCGCGGCGGCCCTCGGTGTCCGCCCATCGGCGCGGAAAACGGCGACGGCGAGAGCCACCAGCGCGAGCGACCCGGCGACGGCCCACACGTAAAACGCCAGGGGGATGGGCAGCGGAAGCATCCCCGCCAGCCACGGCCCGAGCCACCGGAACACATAGGGCTGAGCCTGGCCCAGGTCGAGCCCGGGCGAGGCCTCGGCCATTGGCCCGTAGTACAGGACACCGGACTCGGCGTACTCCACCGGGTCGAGCGCGCCGTAGAGCCAGATGAAGACCGCCGCGACGGCCAGGACGAGAACGAGCAGGCGAGACAGAGCGACGACCAGAGAGTGAAGGCCGGAAGGTGCCACGGACGAAGGGATGCCGCCAGTCGGAACTTCCCGCGCTCCGCCCGCTTCGCACGCGCCACATGCTTCTCGCCGTCGACCTCGGCCTCCGAACCGGCCTCGCGCTCTACGGGCACGACGGCCGTCTCGTCGCCTACCGCTCGCAGAACCTGGGCACGCGAACACGATTGCGACGCGCAGCCGCTGGCGTCCTCGCCGACTACGACGGCCTGGAGCACGTAGTCCTGGAGGGCGGCGGCGATCTCGCGGACCTCTGGAGCGCTGCCGCCCAGCGCGCTGGCCTCCGGGCCCGCATCATCGATGCCGGCGTGTGGCGACGCCTCCTCCTTCTCCCCCGCGACCAGCGGACCGGCGCCGACGCCAAGGCCGCCGCCGACGCGCTCGCCCGCGCCATCATCGCATGGAGCGGCGCGCCTCGCCCCAAGGGGGCCCTCCGCCACGACGCCGCCGAGGCCATCGGCGTCGGCCTCTGGGGCGTGCTCAACGCCGGGTGGCTCGACCAAGTACCCGAGGCCGTCCGACGGCGCGAGGGCGTCTAGGCCGCCGCGCTGGAGAGGGCCGTCGCCAGCGCGTCGAGGCGGACTGGCTTCGAGAGGTAGCCGTCCATGCCGGCGGCGAGGCAGGCCTCGCGGTCGCTGCGGAGCGCGCGCGCCGTGAGCGCGATCACGCGCGGCTGGCGGCTCTGCGGAAGCTCTCGGCGGATCCGGCGCGTCGTCTCCAGCCCATCGAGCCGCGGCATCATAACGTCCATCAGGACCACGTCGTAGTCGCTCTGGCGGAGACGTTCGAGCGCCTCGGCGCCGTCCGAGGCAACCTCGGCGTGGTAGCCCAGCCGCCCCAGCATCTGGAGCGCCAGCGCCTGATTGTCTGGTTCGTCCTCAGCCAGAAGGATCCGGAGGCTCGACGCGCTCGGGATCAGCGGCACGATGATCGATGAGGGCGTCTCCTCGGGAGCCGAGCGGAACTCGAGGACGCGGCGCAGCAGCGCATGGAGCGCAGCCGGCGTAATGGGTTTGAGAATTGTCGCCGCGACGAGGTCGGGCGCATGCCGCGCGCGGTCTTCCGAGGAAAGGACGACGAGCGGGAGTTCCATCGGCGCCCGGTACTGGCGGATGGCCTCCGCCAGGATCAGACCGTCCGTCTCCGGCAGCACCATGTCGAGTACGCCCACGTCGAAGACGCGCCCGGTGCGGATCCAACTAAGCGCCTCCTCCGGGTCGCCCGTGTCGGATACGGTGACGCCCCACCGGCGGAGTTGGACCGCCAGCGCCGAGCGGCCGTCATCGTCGTCGTCAACGATGAGCGCGCGGACGCCTTCGAGCGCCGACGCCGGCCGGGGCAGCACCACGCGTCCGCCCTCGACGACCGGCTGCAGCGGCAGGCCCACGCGGAACGTACTCCCTTCGCCAGCGACACTTTCGACTTCGATTCGCCCACCCATGAGCTCCGCGAACCGCCGCGTGATGGCCAGCCCGAGCCCGGTCCCACCGTACGCCCGCGTGAGCGACGCGTCGGCCTGGACGAAGGGGTCGAAGATCGATTCCATCCGGTCCGGGGAGACGCCGATGCCCGTATCTCGCACCTCCATCTCGACCCACACCGCGCCCGCCGGAGCCTCCCCCACATTGGGCCCGTGCCCGACGCGGAGCGTGACGTCGACCGAGCCGGACTCGGTGAACTTGACCGCGTTGGAGACGAGGTTGGCGAGGACCTGGTGGACTCGCTTGGCATCGGCGAAAACGCGATCCGGAAGTCTCGGGTCGACGGTGTACGCCAGTTCGATGCCCTTGCCGGCCGCCTGTGGCGCGACCTCCTCCAGGACCGAGCGGGTCAGGTTGCGGAGCGCGACGGGCGCGTCGTCGAGTTCGATCCGCCCGGCCTCGATCTTCGAGAAGTCGAGGATGTCGTCGATGAGCCCGAGCAGCCGCTCCCCGGCGCGCTGCATGGTCGTGACGTACTCGCGCTGGCGGCCGTCGAGGCCGGTCGTCGCCAGAAGCTCGCCGAAGCCGATGACGGCGTTCATCGGCGTCCGGATCTCGTGGCTCATCGAGGCCAGAAACGCACTCTTGGCCCGGTTGGCGGCCTCGGCCTGGTCGCGGGCCTCGGCGAGCTGGCTGAGGGCCTCGCGCATTCGGCGGTCTCGGATCTCGCGTTCGAGAAGCCCGCCGGCCCACTGGGCCGCCAGCCGGACGAGGTCGAGGTCGGCCTCCGAGAACGGCCGCTCGGCCGGGTGCTCCGAGGAGAAGCTGATCGCTCCGAACACCCCCCCATCGACGTAGACCGGCGCGCCGACGTACGCCTCCAACCCGACGGCCTCATAGCACGGATGGTCGCGGTGCTCGCTCTCGGCCATGTGCTCGATGGCGACGACGTCCCCCTCTTCCAGCGTGATGGCGCAGTATGTCTGGCTCAGCGGGAGCGTGTCGCCCGGAACGAGGCGGGCCACGTCCGCATCGACGTAGCTGGCGAGGCAGACGTAGACGTCGTGACGGCAGTCGGCAAGGAAGCCGCCCTCCAGGCCGAGCATGTCGGTCATCTCGTGCAGGACGGCGTGGGCCCGCTCCTCGAAGTCACCCTCGATGGCCGTCGCCTGGAGCAGCCGCCGGAACCGGCGGGCCTGCCGCTCAGCGCCCATCTCGGCCCGGACCCGGTCGGTCACGAGGTTCGAGACAGCCACGCCCCCCCCGTCCTCGGTCGGGATCGCCGTCGTCTCGAACACCTCACCGCCCACCTCGAACGTCCACGCGGCCGTCTCTCCCTGGAGCACATGGCGCGTCTGACGCTCGACGTCGGTCCCGGCAGGCGCGAACTCCCAGATGGACCGGCCGACGACCTCGCCATCCTCCAGCCCCAGCGCCTGGAGCGCCCGCCCCTGGCTGTGCGTGATGACGCCCTCGCGGTCGAAGGCGTAGAGGATCATCGGGGCTCCCGCCAGCGCCGTGTCGAGCAGTTGCTGGCGCTCGGCAAGCGCGCGACGGGTTTCGACCTTCTCGGTCACGTCGATGCTGATGCCGACGCCTCCGGTAACGGTCCCGTCGTCGTCGTGGATCGGGTTGACGACGCTCTCAAGCGTCCGCCCGCCCACGGTCACGGACCACTCGGTCCGCGCGCCTTTGAGCACCCGATCAATGGCCCGGAGAACGCCGGGGTGCCCGGCGTAGACCGTCGCCAGGTCCTCTCCGACGTTCCAGCCCTGCCCGACACCCAGCGCGTCTAGCGGCGCCCCGACGTGGAGCGTGAGCTGGCGGTCGGCGTCGAAGGCCCAGATGGTGGCATCGGCGTCGCGAGCGGCGGCGTAGAGCGCGTCACGCTGGCGGAGGTCGCGCGTGGCTTGAACGAGGGAGGTCAGGTCCTCGGTGAGGATAACCAGCCCGCCAATCTCATCATCGGCCGTGTACCACGGGCGGACTTCGGAACGAAGCCACTGGATGCGACCATCCGCCCGCTCGAACGGCATGAGCTCCGTCCGCTTGACATGTCCGCGGAGGCACCGCTGGTGGGTCTCTTTCCAGTCGTCGCCGATCTCGGGGAAAACCTCATAGTGCGTACGGCCGTGATAATCGACCGACGGGTCGAGCCCATAGTCCTCCAGCCAGCGGTCGCTATACGCGAGATAGCGCATCTCACGGTCGAATAACGCCTTCGCCGATGGCGCCCGCGAGATAAAGAGCCGAAGCTGCTCGATGCCGGTCATGGGAGGAATGTCCGGGGAAAACCCCAAATTACAGGGGGTGCACGCTATGTCTACCCGGGAGTCCCCCCTTTTGCTCTCGTCCTTCTGATGCGCGACACGCCTGGTCGGTTTTTCAGGACGATTGTTGGGTCCGCCGAGCCGAAAGCCGGGTTCGCCCCAGCTTCATTGTGCCGGGGCTTGGGGCAGGTGCCGAGCCGTACGTACCTTGAGAGCCCAGCCGGCACCAGCGCCGGACTCGGGATGTAGCGCAGCCCGGTAGCGCGCCTCGTTCGGGACGAGGAGGTCGTGGGTTCGAATCCCGCCATCCCGACGAAGCCGTCCGACTCTCGCGAGTCGGGCGGCTTTTTCGTTGGACTCGGTGCCCCCTCTTCCCGGCGGCGTTGCCTGCAACACGGCCAGGATTGGCTGAGAGCCCGTTGAGGCTCCGCCAGGCAGCGTCCTACTATTTTGGCCAGCGTTTCCCGCCCCCTCCCCGATGCGTCTCCACGTCTTCATCGCCGCGCTGGCGGTGGCCCTCGCCAGCGGCGCGACCGCCCAGACCCAGCAGGTCCTCTTCCCCGGCCAGACCGGCGCCACACTCCGCGCGTCGCTCCGCGCCGCCTACCGCCCCGCCACGCTTCGCGGTGACAACGACGACCTCTACGCGACCATCGACCGGACGACCGTCGGCTCTCAGGACGGCGTCATCTGCGTCTACACGGGGCTGTTCGTCCCGTTCGACAACAACCCGTCGAGCGACCCCAGCCAGGACGTCTACAACGGCGGCTCGCCGTCAGGCGCGACCATCAACCAGGAGCACACGTGGCCTAAGGCCCAGCTCAACGGCGGCAGCGACGCCGTCGCCGAGAGCGACCTCCACAACCTTTACCCGACGCATGTGGGCGTGAACGC
>CAYPVZ010000057.1:5692-10799 GCA_964414235.1 uncultured Rhodothermales bacterium
AGCCTGCTGAGGGCTCTCCTGCGCCCGTCCGCACGCAGGTGGGCGTGAACGCGGATCGGGGAAACCTCCCGTTCGCCGAGATCCCGGACAACCTCGTCAGCAAGTGGTACCGGGGCACCCCGCCCTACACCCAGACCGCGACGCCCACGGCGAACCTCGACGAGTACAGCGAACTCCGCTCGGGCGTCGCCTTCGAGCCGCGAGAGGACCACAAGGGCAACGTGGCACGGACCCTGTTCTACATCGAGACGATGTACCCCGAGGAGACCAACGAGTCCTGGCTCGCGGGGCAGCTCGAGACCCTCTACGACTGGCACTACGCGGACCCGATCACGGCCGAGGACCAGGCGCGCTCGGCGCGCGTCGCCCAGTTCCAGAGCGGCAAGGACAACCCGTTCGTGCTGGACTCGACGCTCGCCCGCCGAGCCTTCTTCCCTGAGATCGTCGTCCCGACGGCGACCGACGAGGCGCCCGATGGAATCGCGCTCGACGTGGTCGGTCCGAACCCGTTCACCGGCGCCACCCGGCTGACGCTCCAGCTGGCGGCGCCCGCGCACGTCCGTGCCGAGGCCTTCGATGCCCTCGGTCGCCGGGTTGCCCTCCTCTTCGACGGCGACGCGGGTACCGGAGCGCTCGCGCTGGAGCTCGACGGGGCGACGCTCGCGCCGGGTGCCTACGTCGTTCGCGTGGCAGCCAACGAGGCCGTACTCACGCGGCCGCTGATGCGCGCGCGCTGACGGCTACCGGTCGCGTTTCGGCCAGAAGGAGGGGGAACGCGACAGTGAATCGCGACCCCTCGCCTGGCCGGCTCTCGACGCGAATGGTTCCATCCATGGCTTCCACGAGGCGCCTCGTGATGGTCAGACCCAGACCTGTTCCCTCGTGGCTGCGGGCCCACCCCTTGGAGGCCTGGCGGAACGGCTGGAACAACTCGTTCAGGAACGTCGGGTCCATGCCCCGGCCGGTGTCCTCGACCTCCAGAATGGCCCGGCCGGCGTCGGCCGCCAGCCGGACGGCGACGTAGCCGTGCTCGGTGAACTTGACCGCGTTCGAAAGCAGGTTCGTCAGGATCCGTCCGAACGCGTCGGGGTCGGCGAGAGCTTGGACCGGGCCGCCCGCCCCCTCGTAATGGAGGGGCAGGCCCTTGGCGTCGGCCTGCGCTCGGAGCATGCGAATAACCTCTCTCGTTTCTAGCGACAGATCGGTCGGTACGAGCGCCAGATCGGTCTGACCGGCTTCCATGCGGGCGAGATCGAGAACCGAATTGAGCGTGCCGAGCAGCCGGAGCCCCGCGTTCTCGATGGGCTCGACGAATGCCGCGTGGGTCTCGCCGGTCTCCTCGCGGAGGAGCTGGGCGAATCCGATGATGGCTGTCAGGGGCGTCCGGATCTCGTGGCTCATGTTGGCCAGGAACTCGTTCGTGGCCCGGCTGGCAGTCTCCGCCGTGTCGAGCGCCTCCGCCAGAGCGCACTCCCGCCCCATCTGCTCCGTCACATCGACGAAGGCTCCGCGGAAGCAACCGGATCTCCTCTCGAACTCGATGACCGAATGGAGCCACCGGACCGTACCGTCCGGACGGACGATCCGGAAGCGGAGGTCCGAGGGGCCACCGCCCGCGATGAGTCGGCCATACTCCTCCCGGCACAGGTCCACGTCGTCGCGGTGAACGAACTCGGACAGCGATGGGGGCATGGAGACGCTACGCGAAACTCCGAGCACATCATATGCGCCGGCCGACCACGTTCGGATGCCTGTAGTGGTGTCGAGTGTCCAGGCACCGGTTCCGGACAAGCGCTCGGCCTCGGCGAGACGCGCCTCACTCGCTCGGAGCGCAGCGGCCATCCGGATCCGGCTCTGGAGCGCGAAGAACACCACACCCTCCCCGGTCGCCAGGACCGTCACGAACACGAGCGGATCCATGTCTGCCGCGGCTGGATCGATTTCAAAGGCGACGACGACTCCGATCCCGAAGGCGAGCAGAAGCACGCCGGCCAGCGGCTGGATCCGCTCCCAGGCGATGGAGACGACCATCGCCGTCGCGACGACTACGACGAGAAACCCGATGGCGTAGTCCGGTGCGAGGTCGTTGGCCGCCGTCAGCCATCCGAACCAGGCGAACGCCGCGACCACGACTACCGCCAGTACAGGTCTCGGGTGCTCCACAACCGCCCGCACGCGGTACGATGCCGCCAGCCCGACGAGCGACAGCCCGACGATGGCCATCCGCACGCTCCACGGGTCCACCGCTCTGGGCGACGTGGCTGCGTAGATCACCCCATAGAGAGGCGTGAGGACCGCCAGCACGAGGAAGGCCAGTCGGAGGGTCCAGATCGGCAGGGCCTCCTGGCGGATGTCGCCCCCCAGGAGAAGCGGCGACGGGGAGCGGGACGGGGAGGGCTCAGGCATGGGCTCGCGTTCAGCCCCGCCGGTATCGCCTCGGCCTCGTGGTTCCTAAAGAGAGGAGCGCGCCCGCTTGTACAGAAATCCGCCTGCCTTCTAAAACCGGACGTAGGTGTCGAACCGAAACGAGGGATGCCCTTCTTCGGCCTCGTGAGACTGGCGGTCTAAGCGGCAGAATGGCCCGCCGTTCTCATCGAGCAGATGACGGTAGGGCGGGAAGAAGGTGTCCCCTTCGAACACGCCCTCGACGAGGGTGAGTTCGAGGCGGTCCGCACGCACGGGTCCGTCGTCGCGGAGCACGGTTTCGTAGACGCCCGCGCCGCCTCCGATGAACAGACGCTCCCGGTCCGAAAACGCCTCCACGGCCTCTTTCAGGCCGGGATAGACGTGGATGCCGGGATGATCCACCTGGGACGGGTGCCGCGTGAGCACGACGTTCTCCCGGTTTGGGAGCGGTCCGCCGAACTGGTAGAGCAGGCTCTCGAACGTCCGCCGTCCCATGACGAGCGGCCAGCCCTCCGTGAGCGCCTTGAACCGGCGGAGGTCCGCGGGGAGGTGCCAGGGCAGCTCCATGCCCCGCCCGATGAGCCGGTCGGCCGGGTCGCCGGGCGCCTCGGCGACGGCAGCGATGACGACGATCTCCGGGGAATCCCCCATCACAAGTCCCTCACCATTTGCAGGATGAACAAACCCTATCGGCCGAGAGCTAAACGGCGACCGGGAAACGAACGGCCGGCTGAGGATCGTAGCCCTCCAGTACGACGTCGTCGAAGGTCAACTCGTCGGGCTCCCGGGCGCGTCCGTCGGGCTGGCGGGCGATGTGGAGGCGCGGGGCGGGCGTGGGCGTCCGCGCGAGTTGCTCTTCGAGCCCCTCGACGTGGTCGACGTAGACGTGCGCGTCGACCAGCGTGTGCGCGAAGCGGCCGACGCGGAGGCCGGCGGCGTCCGCCAGCACCTGCGTCAGGAGCGCGTAGCAGGCCAGGTTGAACGGAACGCCGAGGGCGAGGTCGGCCGAGCGCTGCGTGAGGTGGCAGTTGAGGAGGTCGGGTCCGTCATCGGCCGGCGTCACCTGGAAGGCGAACGTGTAGTGGCACGGCGGCAGCCGGCTGACGGCGGCGTTGGCCGGATGCCACGCCGTCACGACGAGCCGCCGGCTCATCGGGTCGCGCCGGAGCGTGTCGAGGACATAGCCGATCTGGTCGAACGAGAGCGAGCCATCGGCCTCACGGCGGACGTTGGGGTGCGAGGCATCGGCCCAGACCTCGCCACCGAGGGCGACGCCCGCCTCCGGCACAGGAAAACGGCGCCAGAACCGGCCGTAGGCCGTCTGGAGGCGGCCGTCGTCGTCGGCCCAGGCGTCCCAGATCTTCGTGTGCCGGCGGAGTTCGCGGATGTGGTCGGCGCCGGAGAGATACCACAGAACCTCGCGGAGCATCGAGTCGAAGTAGACCTTCTTGGTCGTGAGCAACGGGTAGCCCTCGGCCAGGTCGACGGTGTAGTGCTCGGCGAACGAGGCGAGCGTGTCGGTCCCGGTCCGGTTCGTCTTGCGAACGCCCGTCCGAAGCACACGCTCGACGACGGCGAGGTAGGCCTCCTCGGCGGCAGTCGTCGTAATGGCAGCAGGGGCGTCGACGGTCATGGCGTTTGCAACTGGCTCTCGTGCCAAGATCCCACGCCGTGCCTCGTCTCGCCACCGGGGTTCTCCACGGCCTGTCCACCCCGCGCTGGCGACGGACGCCGCCAGCGGCGAGCCGCCCCGCCGGGCTGGTACCTTTCCGCACCCGTCCCCCCTGCCCTATGGATCCCGGCCTCCACGTCAAGCAAGCGATCAACCACCTCCAGAAGGTCCTGGCCTACTACCCGTACGTCACCGCCGACGGCGAGGCGACCGTCGCGCTGACGCCCGAGGACTGGGGCGTCGTCGCCGACGCGTTCTTCCACATGGGCACGCCGGCCGAGGTCTTCCCGGATGCGATCACGGACTACCGGATGAGCGACGACGGATCGGAGATGCTGCTGACGGTCCAGGATGGGACGCTCATCCGCGTCCAGGCCGGCTGAGGGCGGCGATGGTCACGAGCGCCCGGACGGCCGTCGCAAAGCAACGCGTCGACGCCCCCGGACGGACACTCGGCGGGGTCCTCGTAGGATACCGGCTCAGTTCGCCAGCGCGGCGAGATGGAATCGTGGGATCTGCGCGCGGAAACGCGATCCGTCCTCGCGTTGCATGAGGTACGTCCCCTCCATCGTTCCCTCGAACGTGCGGAGGACGCAGAACGACTGGTACTCGTGCGCCTCTCCCGGCGCGATCAGCGGCTGGTCACCGACGACACCGGCGCCCTCGACGTGCTGGACGTGCCCCTCGCCGTCCGTGATCGTCCAGTGCCGCCGGAGAAGCTGGACCTCGCCCAGCCCGTGGTTCTCGACGCGGACGAAGTAGGCGAAGACGAACCGGCGCGCGAGCGCGTCGGACTTCCCGTCGAGGTAGGCGGGCCGGACCGTGACGCGGACGGCCTCGGTGGTGGCGTCGTAGGAGACCATAGCCGGAAAACGCTGACCAGAACTGAGACGGCCCGAGGCGGCGGGAGGTCCGACGCGACGAGAATTCGCCCTACTGGCGAACCTCCTGGCCGCGCGCGTACTCGACCGCGCCGATGAGCGCGCGGACGTTGGCCTCGCAGACCGGCGCCTGCCAGCGGCGCTCTTC